>JAGQXH010000507.1 GCA_020436695.1 Lewinella sp.
CCATTTCTTGCTGTGCATGTAACTGTTGATCCATCACTACAATTGGCCGTTGCCGAACACCAGCCGTTAGCAAATGGATTTGAAATTTCAATATATGGACCTCCGATTCCTCCCAAAACTTCCGCCATTCTGACATCTGTCAATTCAAAATCAGTAAATCCTTGGATCTTAATATTTTTCATCTGTTAATGTTTTAATTATACTTGAACTGGTGTATCATCACAGGATACTGTTAATGTAAAGATGTTTCCGGAAACTCTATCCCTGTACTGGTATTGGATGGTTCCAGACGGTGTTCCGTTTGTAGTACAGTTATATCCGAAACTAGGGCTTGACAAGATACTCCCGTCTGGACATTTAATTTTACACTGGGAAGTGGTGGACATAGAAGAAGTAGGCATAGCTCCTCCTAAGATATTCCCGAGGGACTTATCCGCGATCTTGAAAGTCTCAAATTTTTTCGTTTTCATAATAATGTTTTGATTTACAGTTAACGATATTTAAGATAATAAGTAAGATCCTGAAGTGATACGTGCAAAGGCAATTCCCGATCATTGATAAACATAGTTGGGGTACCGTCAATTTGATACTTCTCACACCATGTCCTATGGTCCCTCGTTATCTGTTGGAAATCGATCTTAGTTTCTTCGCAGACCTGTGGTTCAACTACTGCATGGTAAGAGACTGGCTCATTTGTAACTGCACCGGGCTCCAAAACAGTTACCTTATCGGGTGTGGTAAAAGAACACTGCTCCAAATCAGGGATTAAGGTTTCAATTAGATCCTTTATCTGTTCCGGTGTCGTTTGTATTATCTTTTCTTTTAATAGGAAGATATATCTTACTCGAATGTCAGCTCTTGCTGCCTGCAATTTTTTAATCATATTATGCGCCTCCTGACAGGGTTTGCAGGTCGGGTTGGTCACGATGGTAATGGTATGCTTACTTTCCTCATTCGATGTTTCCAGGATTGATAAATGCTCCATCGGGGGAGCTTTATCCTGTTGCTCCAGAAACCCTGCGACAACCTCCGGATGAAGCCTGAACCTTAAATAGTTATACATCCGGTCTTCCAGGTGCAACCACTTTTTGATTCCAGGAACCGCAACAAACCAGAAAAGACTCGAGATCGATAGTAATAGGATCAACAGGACTTCAGGTACCGTTAGTTTTAGAGAGAAAAAAGGGACAGCATCGAAGGCGACGAGCAATGCAATTTGTGACCAAATAATGGAAACCGTTAGCAAACAAAGGTTACATTTCTGTTTCTTTACAATCTGAAAGGCAATAGAATATATAGAAAATAAGACCCCGGGAACCAGATAGATCTTCAGAAGATGAGATAAGGCGCCGGCACTATCGGCAAATAGAAACAAGAGTGATAAATTTAAAAAATAGAGTAGCCCCAATTCCGACCAGCTCACTGTCTTATAAATATAGGCGCTTTTAGAATTTAAGATCCCGGTGCAATTACCACTGTCTCCGTTCCCTCCCCGGCAAATTGAATGGATCAGTTCATCTTTGTTGGTAAAATGATAAAATGTCAGAAGGCCGCTGATGAACAGGCCCGCCAGATTGAGGATGAACAACACGCCCTGTAAAAAGGTGAAATTTTTAACGAATGCCAAAAGCATAAAGATCGCCAATCCCATCAAAACCAGTCCGATTCCCCGCTTCAAACGAACTAAGGTCGTGAAAAGGCTTTCCTTTTTCTTTTCCTCATCCAGTAACAACGCAATTCCGGTCCATTTCTCCAAAAATGCTGCCTGGGATTGAGTATGCCATTTGTCTTGTTGGTCATAGACCCGGCACTGACCATTCTGTACGTCCTTAAGGATGGTTAAAAACTCCTGACCGTTTTTCCTCTGAATGGCTAAACAGGGAAGCGGTAATTCTTCAAAGGACTGCTTTGGGACCTGAACTGGAAGACAATCATATTCAAGCGACTCGATCGTATCTCTAATGGCCAGCAGGCTGGGAAAGTATGGGTGAGCTAAAAAAGCAGTGCGCAGCTTTTTCTTACCGGGATAAATTCCATACAGAGAGAAAAACTCCAGTAATATGGATAGCGTTTTATACATACAGAGGCGTTGGTAGCTAACTATTCACAAAGTGTTTTTCATTATCGTCATTGCAATTATAGAGGTCTTCTCTGCACAAACTGTGCACCCTTGAAAAAAATCGAAAAATTGATCTTCCTCCCTTGACCTTAAGCTGGTTGGCTCCGCTTAAACCAATCGAGAACTGAAACTCATGTGGATTGAGATATTCGTAGCTGTTGTGGGAATGGTTAAATTCGATTTCCGCGCCCATATCCCGAAGGTAATCCAGTAATTTATGAATGTAGCGTACACTGACATCCAATCGGGAAGCCAGGTCTTTGGGGCCACCAGTACCCCGGCGACGGATCAATGCGTCAATACGTTCTAATAAATGTATCTTTTTAATAAATGGAGACATATTACTGAAGTTTGTATGGTCGAGAAATACACTATTTGGTCTCTATCTTTGTTAATAGCTGATCCAGTAACCGCTGCAAAAGGCGCCGCTTTTGGGTAATGATACGGGCTACGGCATCACTGTTCTGTTGAAAGGTTATTTCTTTTTGATAATTCGTGATAAGCGGAGACTCCAGTGAGACCAGGACAGAATAGTTTAGTTGTTGTTTCTCATCAGCTACCGGTATTTCGGCCACCGCTACTACTTTTCCAGATAGACGTCCAAATTCATCTGGGGGATAAGCCGGCAGTTCTAATTGCACGCTTTGTCCGATCGCTATTTTCCCGGAACCTTGCACCGGTATAATACATCGGGCCACGACCGGATTCTCGGCCTTGGCCGGGCTGATCACCATCAATGCACTTCCGGCCGTTACAAATTGGCTTTCGCTCAGGTCTTGTGTCAATTCTAACCGGCCATTAGTCGGAGCTCGTATGATATATTGTTGTGTCCAGGCATCCAACACACTCTCTAATTGCTGCCTCGCTGCATCAAGTCTGACTTGCAATTCCTGCAGTCTCAAGGTCCTGGATTGCTCGGCATCAATGATCTGATTAGTTAATTGTTCGCTCCGGATCTGATTTTGAACACATTCCGAACGCAGCTGCTCGTGCTGTCTTTGTGCCTGCAAAACGGTATTGGTTTTCTGTTCCATTACTACGTCACTGACTACGCCGGAATTATGCAATTCCTCCGTGCGAGCCAGATCTTTTTCAATCAGTTTGACTTCCTGTTCATACAATACTATTCTGCGCTCCAGAGAGGCATTCAAATTTTGCAGATATTCTTTTTCTTTTTGCAGTGCGGCTTTTCGGTTTGCGGTTTCAGGATTGTTCTTTGCCTGCAGATAAAGCGACCACTCACTTTTCCAGCTGGCATAGGCCGCCTGTACTTCTCCCAGTTGCATGTTGGTATCCATATCTATTTCACCAGGTTCAGTTATCCAGCTTTGCACCTTTTTGATGTCCTCCCAGTCAGCCGTATTTTCCAGTAAACCCAGCGGTTGATCCTGTATCACCTCTTCATGTTGATCAACCAGTAGCCGCTCCAATACGGCACTGGACGGTGCAACTACTTCCACCGGAGGATACTGCGTTTGAATGACGGCTTTTCCTGTCAACCGGTCAGGATACTGTATGAACCAGCTCATGGAGAGCAATCCAACAGTTGTCAGGAACAACATACTCATTCCCGAGTTCTGCAACCAGTTGGGGCTCACCCCCAGCATATCATCAAGAGTATAGATATCGGTATTGTTATTAGGCATGATATTTAATGTTAAAGGTGACAATGAACTATACACAAATGAATTCGGCAAGGAGCATTAATGCCCCAATTCCAATTGATTTTTAACCAAAGTGAAATACGCTCCTCTTTGAGCCACAAGACTTTTATGATCACCCATTTCGATCACTGCTCCTCCATCAAGCACCACGATCTGGTCCGCATGCTTTACCGTACTGAGTCGATGAGCTACAATGATCACAGTACGTCCTTCAAAGAATTTGTTCAACTTTTCCATGATGACCTTTTCGTTGTTGGCATCAAGTGCATTAGTCGCTTCATCCAACAGGATCAGATTGGGATTTTTGTAAACTGCACGGGCTATCAAGACCCGTTGCCTTTGACCCTGACTGAGGCCATTGCCACTGGCACCGATCATCGTGCTGAAGCCCAGCGGCAAATCATTAATATATTCATCGATATTGGCCACTTCTACTGCGTGCTGCAATTTGGCATAGTCCGGATAATCGTCACTCTCAGAGATGTTGTTTGCGATCGTATCGTTGAAGATATACCCATCCTGCATCACAACTCCGCAATTGGCCCGCCATGCATTTTGCCTGATGGTGATGAGGGGTTGGCCTCCTATCTTTACCTGCCCGTGCTCAGGCTGATAAAAGCCCAACAGCAATTTTAAGAGCGTGGTCTTTCCGCTGCCGCTGACGCCGACAACAGCGGTGATCTTACCTTCGGGAATCATCAGATTAATCTTATCCAACACCCAGGGAGCTAACGGATTATACCTGAAGGATAAATTCTCGATCCTTATACCTCCCTGCGGTACAGCCGGGAGCCTTTGTACTACTTCGTTTTCTTCGTTTTCCTGCTCATGTATTTCATTGAGTCGCTCCATGCTGATTGCAGCATCCTGAGCCTCCCTGACAAATCCGATCATTTGTTGTAGCGGCCCATTTAGCTGCCCAATGATATATTGGATAGCGAGCATCATTCCGAGTGTCATTTCGCCTTTGATCACCAACTGAGCAGCAAAAAAAGTGATGAAGATATTCTTGAGTTGATTAATAGAAGAACCTCCTATATCCTGATACTGGGCCAATGCCAAACCTTTAATTCGCACCCTGAACAGTTTGGCCTGAATACCGGCCCAACGCCAACGACGCTTGAATTGACTGCCTTGCAGTTTTATTTCCTGTATCCCATGGATGATCTCGATCAGCGAATCCTGGTTGCTGGAAAGCTGTGAAAAAGACTGATAATCTATAGCCCTTCTTCTTTTCAGGAAAAAAGTGATCCATGCAATATAGGCTACTGAAGCTATTAAAAAAATAAATAATATTTGTGAAGAATAGATGGCCAGAACCACTCCAAAGACCGAAAGACTGATGAGGGAAAATAATACGGAAAGAGCTGATTGGGTAAGGAAACTCTCTATTCGTTGGTGATCGCCAATTCTTTGCAACAGGTCCCCGGTCATTTTCGCATCAAAAAAGGATAGGGGCAGGCGCATGAGTTTCATGAGAAAGTCATTGATCAAACTGACATTCAAACGTACTCCAATATGCAGCAGGATCCAGCTTTGAATAAAGTTGACGGCGGTGCGACCGGCAAATACCATTAACTGGCCAAGTAAGACCAGGTATATGAACCCTAGATCATGCTGTTGGATACCTTGATCCACAAGAGCTTGTGTGAGAAATGGAAAGATGAGGGAAAACACTGCCCCGAGGATCATCCCGAGAAAAATCTGCCCGATTAATTTCCGATAAGGCTTGAGATAATTAGCTAGTAAGCGAAAACTCACATCTGTACCGGCGTCCTCACCTTCTTCCAAAAAGTGGGCGCCCGGTTCCAGTAATAAGGCAATCCCCCTATCCTGATCACTTACCCAGCTCTTAATAAACTGGCTTCTGAGAATTTTATGCTTTTTTTCCGCCGGATCGGCTAACCAAACGTGCTTTTTTGAAATCTTCTGCACCACCACAAAATGGTTTTGATTCCAATGGGCAATTATTGGCATGGGAGCATACGCCAGAGAAGGTTGATCCTTACCTTGATCTAAGGGGATCTTGACAGCTAAAGCCCGAAATCCGATTGTTTCGGCGGCTGATGCAATCCCCTTGAGTGACACTCCTTCTCGATTCAAATAACATTTTTCACGTAAATAAGCTAATGAATAATGTTTGCCATGATATTTGGCAATCATACGCAGACATGCCGGACCACAGTCCATAGCATCCAACTGCTTATAGAATGGAAAGCGCTTCATTGTACCTAACTCAGTTATTCGATCACTGCAAGTGATCCTAAAAAATTCAAACTTGGATTAAAAAAGTTGATTGATCCGAAAGTTTTATGAAAGTAAACTTCCCGATGCTCGAAGATTTTAAGATTACTGAGAAGTACTGAATAGGAGTGGTAGAGAAATGTAAGAAACAGGTGATACCTGAGGGTTCTCTTTGACCGGGAACGCAAAGGACACAGGACGATCCTTGCAATTATAGTCTAATACTGCAACCATTTTTGAGAGATTTAATATCGCGTTTTATAAATTCAGAGAGAATTAAGCTTCAATACTAGATGGACAAGGTATAAAAATTTAGTGTATTTGTCAAATGCTATTTTTTGAATTGTCCATGTCTATGCAGATGAATAGG
>JAGQXH010000508.1 GCA_020436695.1 Lewinella sp.
CTATGGCCTGGGGTTTGAAGATGAATCCTATTTTGTACGCTTTTTTCGGCAACATGCGCTTTTGCCGCCACGGGCCTTTCGGCGATCTTTTTTGCCCAATTAATGTCCATCGCCGGTGCCATCTGTAGTATAGCGATTGACTGCCGACTATCGATTGATTACTAATGTTTTAGACGTTTTATCCTGCTCATTAGAGTTTTTATCCTATTCGACAGGCACCGGCTCTGCCTAATTTTGGATGGATATTTAACCGTCGTATATCGGCATATTGCTAACACCCAAATCCGGCCGACAGGCCGTTGACCATTAATCTTCTCAACCGGCAATGATGAAAACAGCTCTTTTCTTTGTTGTAGCGCTCATTTTGAGCATGGCGGGCACACTTAGTGCTCAATCCAACGAATATTTACAGGGATATTTTGTGACGACCCCGGGAGATACCACCCACGGCTACATTCAGGATCGCACCAAGATCAGCATGAGTGAAGGTTTCTCTTTTAAAACGGACCTGCAGCATATTGATGGTCGGCAATATGGTCCGGAAGAGGTCATCAGTTATGCTTACGAACCGAATTTTCGGTTTCAGTCTATGTCCATTGAACAGAACGGCCGGCAGAAACGGGTGTTTATGCGACAACTGGTAACCGGTTATGCTTCGCTCTATGAATATAATAGTGTTGAGGATCCGCTTTACCTACTTACCAAAGCTACCGGGGAAAGTGTACAACTCGAAAAGAAAGACAGCATCATCAACGGCCGCCTGAAAGAAGACAAACAGTATATCGGCAAAATGATGTATCTGTTTCAGGATTGTGGGCAATTCCTCAAAACGCAGCAGCGGATTGAATTCACGCAGGCGATGTTGTCCCGCTTCGTTCGGCAGTATAACACCTGTGTGCGCCCGGAAGAGGAAAGCCGCCTACTCACTACTCCCCGGAAACTAAGGTTTGATGCCGGTATTACGGCTGCTAAAAGCACGTTGACCAGTACGATCAACAATTATAACGCAGCACCCCAGGATCGCGATGGGAAAGGTGATGGTTACCAGTTGGGCCTGCTTGTCAATCTGTCTTACTTCGAAAAAATAGCCCTGCGTACCGGTGTAGTGTATCACAACTTCAACTTTGAACATCACCACCCGTATTCTTTTGGTGATGACAATTATTTCCACTACATCAAAAGCCTGGAGATCCCGCTCAATCTACAGTACCGCTTTTCTACCGGCCGCATCAGTCCGTACATATACGGAGGGATCAAAGTGCCGTTTTTTCTGGAAAAAACCCTACGCACCCAGCGGGTAGAACTGGGCTCGGTGATCCGCGACGAAAACAGCGATATCGAGATCAGCGGGATGTTTATTTTCAACGGCGGGGTGGGCGTCGCGATGAAGGTGCTGGATAGCCGGGAAATCCATCTCACTCTGGGCTATGATCAATGGAATGTAGATTATAAGGATGTACGCTCCTTTGAGGCAAACAACGTGAATTTTGGATTGGCGATCTTCTTTTAGATATTCGTAGGCAGTGCATTTATCCTTCAGGGATCGAACATAACCACACACAGTCCATCAATCCGCTCCCGACGACCACTCCGGGCGTCACCACCACGATCACCACCGCATGATGATCGCTGACTTCAAAAAGCGATTTTGGATATCACTCGTGGTCACCGTGCCGATACTGCTGCTTTCCCCTTTGATCCAGAAATGGATCGGATTGGACTGGCAATTTCCGGGAGAGAAATTTGTCCTGTTCGGATTATCCAGCTTCATTTTCTTTTACGGAGGCTTCCCCTTCCTGCGAGATATGATAAAAGAATTGAAAGACCACTCCCCCGGGATGATGACCCTGATCGGTGTGGCGATAATTGTGGCTTATGGATATAGTTCTGTGGTAGTATTCGGCCTGGAAGGAAAAACCGTTGTCTACGTCCTGATCAATGATAAATTGGCGGGCTTCATTGCACTGTCCGATCAGATCCGTCCGGAAAGTGCCGGAGCCGTCAAGACCCTGCATGAGAACGATATTAAGACGGTCATGATCACCGGTGATAACGCTGCAGTGGCTGGTCAGGTAAGTAAAGGACTGGGGATCGGCGAATAGCATTGAATTGACACATTTTATTGAACACTCCCTCACTTCAAAAACCTCCGTACCGCATAACTGGCCATCACGCCTTCTCCGGTAGCAGCAGCCACCTGGGCGTAAGCCCCTTTACGACAATCTCCGGCGGCAAACACCCCATGTATATTCGTTTCGGTGAAGCCACCATCAGTAATGATGAATCCCTTCTCATCGAGCTCGACCCCTGATTTTTTCAAAAAACCGGTATTGGGTTTCAGGCCGATGAAAATGAATACACCATCGGCACTCAGCTGTTCTTCCTGTCCACTTTCATTGTCTTTTACGGTCAACGATTCAAATGCGCCGTCCTCACCGGCCTTAAAAGAAACAGGTGTCACATTTAGTCGGGTTTCGATATTGTCTATAACAGGCAGTTTTTCAATATAGGTTTCCGAAGCACTAAAGGAGGCACTGCGGTGTATGATGGTTACCTTTTTACAGAAACGGGCCAGGAAAATGCTTTCTTCCAGCGCACTGTTGCCGCCGCCGATCACCAGTACTTCCTTATCCCGGTAAAAAGCACCGTCGCAGGTTGCACAGAAATGTACCCCGTTTCCGATCAGTTCTTTTTCGCCCGGAATGCCCAATAGCCGATAGGTACTGCCAACGGCCAGTACGATGCTGCGGGCACGTACTTCACCGGAGGTAGTGTCCAGCGTAAAGAAATGTGCCTCCTGATGAAAGCTGCGTACCTCCGAACCAATTTCCAGCCGGGCACCATAGGTAGTAGCCTGATCGGCCATGCGCTCCATGAGATCGGGTCCGCTAATGCTCTGGAAACCGGGATAATTTTCGATCGTTTCGGTTAAGAAAGCATTGCCGCCGATGTTTTTCTTTTCCAGCACAATGGCGCTGAAGCGGTCTCGCTGGGCGTAGATAGCGGTGGTCAGCCCGGCAGCTCCGCCGCCCACAACGGCTACATCAAACACCGGAAGGTTTTCCCGTTCGGGTAAATTCAGGGCCTGGCGCAGCGTGGTATTATTGGGATTGCTAAAAGCTTCTTCGTTGATCAGGATGGTGGGGATGATGCGTTTACCGTTGTTCAGTTGGGTAACGGTTTCGGTAGCACCCTCCACCTGATCTACATCGATATACTGAAAGTTTAGCTCGTTTTCTCTCAGGAAGGCTTTTGCCCGCCGGCAATCCGGGCACCAGTCAGCTCCGTACATCCGGATGTGGTAGCCGGGATTGATACCCAGCAATTCTGCCATTAGCGTTTCACTGGGATTGGGGTAGGTCTTTCCTTCCCAAAGCAGGGTAGGCACGACCGGATCACCGGTAAGAAAATCTGCAATCTGCTCGGTGGCATCTTTCGAAACGTCTACATTGACGTATTCAAAGGGGATGTTGTTCTCCTGTAGAAAAACTTTGGCTTTAAGCGAGTTGGGGCACCAACCGGCGCCGAATAAGGTCAGTTTTTGCATGATCGTTCTTTATGGTTTTACCTTATCGTAAGGATCAATGTTCTACAGCAACATCGTCAGGTGCAATTTTGTGGCTCGTTCCGATAGATTTGTGTAAAGTCTGTCCCCCCATAGACATCTCTCTTTCTTATTTCCGCATTATCCCTATCTTTAAGATCGTTATCCATTCACCAATATGCATCACCTGGAAATATTCCGTTTTCTCGATCATTTGCATCCGCTTACCGTCGAAGCCAGGTCAGATCTTGAAACTCTGCTGCAGTCGCAGGAAACAGACAAGAACGATTATCTCTTACGCGAAGGAGATCGAGCCCACTACATTTATTGGCTACAGGAGGGTGTTGTCCGGGTATTTTACAGTCAGGACGGTAATGAATACAATAAGACCTTCTTTGTGCCGGGCATGTTCCCTACACCTATCACCGCTCTGCTGTCGGATTCGCCCAGCCAATTGAGTTTTCAGGCGCTGACACCAGCCCAGCTGGTCCGTTTTTCCTACCGTAAGTTCCGGTCCATGTTTGACAAGCACCGCTGCCTGGAATCCCTCATGCTGCGCATTATGGAGATCCAGTGGATCAAAAAAGAACGGCACGATATCCGCATGGTCATGAACGATGCCACCACTAATTATCTCACCTTCCGGGAAGAATATCCCGATCTGGAACATCTTATTCCTCAGTATCATATTGCTTCTTATCTGGGCATAACGCCCATTCAGTTGAGCCGGATACGGGCTAAGTTGGCACAGGGAGTGTAGTGATTGAACCGTTGCCGGTTGGTCAGTTGCCGGTTCTTTTGTTTCTGCTGTAGATTGGGCTGAAGTAATCCAGCAGATGCCTATCGCCATTCCAATGCGAGCAATCAGATCAATCTGGTCCATCACATCACAACCGGCCAACCGGCAACTGATCAACTGGCAACCGACCAACTCCTTAACATAGGTTAATGCACAGGTTTTCGATACCCTGCACCTTTGTATCGAACATTAAAACCTTCATTACTATGCAATTGACCAATCAAACCATCCTCATCACCGGCGGCACCTCCGGTATCGGCTACGAACTGGGGCAATCTCTCCTGGCGAAGAACAATAAGATTATCCTGCTGGGACGCAACCGCCAAAAACTGGAACAGGCTGCTGCGCTCGGCTTTGAGACCATTGTCTGTGACCTGGGCCGGATCGAAGAAGTCGAAGCTGCTGCCGTTCGCATTCAGAACGATTTTCCCGATATCAGTGTGCTATTCAACAATGCCGGTGTTCAGTACAACTATTTGTTCACAGAAGAAGTAGTGGCGCCACAAAAGATCCACCAGGAGATACAGATCAATATCAGCGGGCAGATCCTGCTTACGCAATTACTATTGCCCCTGTTATCTACCGCTGAAAAGGCCATGGTCGTAAATACCACCTCCGGGCTGGGCGCATTCCCTAAAGCCGACGGTCTGGTATACAGCGCTACCAAGGCGGCCATGCGCAACTTTACCGTCGGACTGCGTTATGCTTTGCGCGATACGGCCGTTCGGGTGTTGGAATTCATTCCCCCGGTAACGGATACGGGTATGACCTCCGGGCGCGAGACAAAGAAAATGCCGGTAAGTCAGCTCATTTCTTCCATCCTGCCGCAACTGGAAAAAGAGCGGAAGATCGTGACGGTACCGGCCATGCGGATGTTTTTGTGGATCGCGTTTTTGTTTCCGGGTCTGGCTAATCGCATTCTTGCCGGCAAATAAGCGGTGCTGGGTATGAAATAGATGCGGCCGGCTATTTCCTACTCATCATTTCTGAAAAAATTGCATGCTTAGTTGCAACCTTTGCCTCTTACCTGAGTCATTACTATAGATATCGACTACTCTTCGCATTCCGGAATATTCATTATCATTGCGCCCATTTTTGAATTCCTGTTTTAAGATTTGGACAATAGACGTTTAGACTTTTGGATTTGGAGATTAGGGAAAGAACTAAACTACCATTCAGCTGAAGATCCATTTATTCAAATATTCCAAATCCTTAAATCCCAAAGTTCAAATATCCCAACGTCCAAATATCCCAAAGTCCGAATTCAGATTTTTAATCAACCCGACTTATATAATGAACAAACTAGTATTGCGATTTGCAATCCTGTTGCTAGGGATTAGTATGAACACCCTGCACGCCCAAAATGGCGGCGATGAATCAGCACCACTTCCCAAACGTAGCCTCCATACGGTTAATGTTGACGGGCGCTCACCAACCATTGACGGCCACCCGGATGAAGCCTGCTGGAATGAGGTAGAATGGAGCGGCGGCTACACACAGTGGCAGCCTTCCTCCGGCGAAACACCCACTCAGGATACCAAATTGAAGGTATTGTATGATGCCAAGAACCTCTACGTTGCTTTTCGCTGCTTCGATAACGATCCGGAAAAGATCGAACGACGTATGTCGCGGCGGGACGGTTTTGCCGGCGACTGGGTGGAAGTGAATATCGACAGTTATCACGATCTGCAAACGGCTTTTTCCTTTACCATCACGGCGGCCGGCGTCAAAGGTGATGAATTTGTCTCCAATGACGGCAACAACTGGGATACCAACTGGAACCCGATCTGGTATGCCAAATCACATATCGATTCACTGGGCTGGACGGCTGAAGTCCGCATTCCACTGAGTCAGTTGCGTTTCGGCAAGGATCACGAACAGGTGTGGGGTATCCAGTCCACCCGCCGTGATTTTCGCATGGACGAACGGGATACCTGGCAACCGATGCGCCGTACTGATGCCGGTTGGGTAAGCCGTTTCGGTGAGTTGCACGGTATCAAAGATCTGCAACCGCAGAAGCAACTCGAGATACAGC
>JAGQXH010000509.1 GCA_020436695.1 Lewinella sp.
TGATCCAGGCAGATCTGATGGGACACATCACCCACGGACTCAACCTTTTGCCTGTTTATCTGAAAGAACTGGAAAGCGGCGGTATGCGCAGCGAAGGCGAGCCGGAAGTATTACAGGATCATGGATCAGCTTTCAGCTGGGACGGCCGATATCTACCGGGGCCTTACCTGGTACATCAGGCCATTGACCAGGCTATTGCGCGTACGGAACAATACCCCATCGTAGCAGCAACCATTCAGAAGACACACCATATCGGCTGCCTGGCGGCCTATCTTGAAAAAGCAACCGACCGAGGACTGATGTTGCTACTATCCTGCTCTGATCCCCGCAATGCTACGGTAGCACCTTTTGGCGGGCTGAGTGGAGTTTACAGCCCTAATCCGCTGGCAGCGGGCATTCCGACTGAAGGCGAACCGATCTTATTCGACATCAGTATGTCAACAACGGCTAATGGCTTGGTAATACAAAAGAAAAAAGCAGGACAGAAACTGCCGCATCCCTGGCTACAGGACGCCTCCGGGCACACCACTAATGATCCTAATGCGTTCTTTGACGAACCGCCGGCCACTATTCTGCCCCTGGGCGGACAAGATACCGGCTATAAAGGCTTTGCTTTGGGTATCCTGATCGAAGCACTCACCAATGCATTGGGAGGCTTTGGCCGCTCCAGCGCTCCGGACAACTGGGGGGCCTCGGTCTTTCTACAGGTTATAAAACCGGCGGCATTCGGAGGGTTAGACTATTTCAAAAAAGAGATGAGTCATTTTGTAGCCGCCTGCGACAATACTTCCGTGCGCCCCGGAGATGCCCCCGTCAGGATGCCCGGGCAAAGAGCATTGGCACTTCGGGCTCAACAAATGAAAGCGGGCGTGAAGCTGTATTCAACCATCATGCCCGCTTTGGCCCCTTTTGCAGACAAATATGGTATTGCCATGCCTGAGGGCGTGTAGCCTGTGCTTATCGGTAAAACTGATGATTCCTCTTAATTCACCATATTGTGGATCTTCAGCTTCTTGTACTCTTCAAGACTGAGATTCACATAACCCTTTTGGTTGGCTCGTCGGATGAAATCAGGGGTAACGTTGTGAATGGAGAGACCTACCAGTTCATCGATGGAAACGTTTTTATAGCCAAGTTCATCCAGTCCCTCGATCAGGTCTATATCGACGCGGTGGATGGTGGCCTTGATGACCATATCTGCCGTAATATTTTCGTAGCCGAAGTCTTTAAGTGCCCGCAAAAATCGCGGATCAGCGTTGTGGATGGCCATACTCACTACGTCATCCATCGACAGGTTCTTCACTCCGGCCTCCTTGACCGCTCGCAACAATTCCGGATCTACATGATGTATCCGGGCGGCTACCACCTGATCGGGAGTGAGATCGGCAAAGCCTGCATCGATCCATTCTCTGACCACATCCGGGTCTACATTGTGAATGGAAAAGGTGACCAAATCGTTAAAATCTACGTGTTTTAACCCAGACTCCTGAATGGCCTGTATAAACTTCGGAGATACGTTGTGGATCTTAGCTTTTATTAATTGATCAGCAGTCAGTTTATTGATGCCCAGTCTGGTCATGTCATTAATATAACCGGTGCCCACATTATGGATCTTCATGCTGATCAGATCTTTCAGCGGTAAATTCTTAATCCCGTAAGCTTTCGCTGCCGGAAGAAAATCCTTGAGGTAAGCCAGATCCATTCCGTGGATCGACATGCCGACAATATCGTCTACTCGTGGATTTTCATACCCGTAAGAAATGACATAATCGATGTATTCTGTTCCGATATTGCGGGCAAACAAGTGAAAGAGGTCTCTGTCCTCTACCTCACCGCTGGTTTTCGATCTCAGAAAAGCTATGAAAGATACACTGGGCAAAAACTCGAATTCTCCCAGGCCGCTGCCGTTCCGGAAAATGCCGTTCAGCACCAATACACCGGCTTCCCGACTGAGTTCTGCGCTACCTTCGCCGTTGAAATTCAGGCCGGTAAATTCATTGATTGGAAAGTTGTAATGAGAATTCCAGTTGGAACCCGGTTTAGGGGAAGCTTTCAGCGATACACTGAATTGGTCTCTTTCCAGCTCTCCTTTCCACTTTCCGCTGAGTTTGTTTTGCGCTTTGAGCTGAATAGCCCCGGCGGATAATAGAATAATTGAAGATAAAAATAACAGTCGGATGTTTTTCATATGGAGAAATTTGGATGATATAGTTGTATGACAGCCATTATTATGCCAAAGGAATAAATTACTGATTATCAAACATATAAAGACAAGCGGAGCTTTCACCTTTGTCCATTCCCGAACAGCCTTGTCCGAAATTGGACAATCATAATGGCAGGTGCCGGACAACCAAGCCCCCGCTTTCAAACATTATTTTTGAAATCCCTCCAGTTCTTTGAGCGGTAAAACAAGCCCCCACATGTTTTTGGACTGAATATATAGCTGATCCTGCACGTAAATGACCGATCCACTTTTGACAACTAGTCTCTTCAGTTCCGGCACGCCGACGTAAACGTCGTAGATATGACCGGGTTTAAAATTCTTCCGAACACTTATTTTCAGCGTGTTATTATTGGTTTTGGTCCGGATCAGATCCACCATTTCCGGCATACCTTTGATTATGACCTCAGGAGTGTCACGTTCTACTAAAACTATGCGTAGCGGCCCGGATACTTCAAGGTTACGAAAAGGTTTTACCTGACGATACCGGGTAACGGTCTCTGCCTGGGAAAGAAGATCTCCATTCTGAGCAGTGATCTTCAGACGTTTGTAAGCTTCAAGGTCCGGTAGATCAAATCCTTCTTTTCTTTTTGCCGCAATATAATCCGGTGAAACATGATGCTCATTCAGGTCAATCAGTTGTTTGATGCCCACTTCCCTGAATCCCAACTCGTATAGTCCGTTTACAAATTCAAAATCTATCCGGTAATTCTGTAACAGAAACAGCTCTTCCGGGGATAACTTCTGATCGTTTATTTTTCTTATTGCCATGATCAAAGCCGGATCGATCTGATCTTTATATTGATTCATGTCCAGGAGATCCGGAAAAGTAAATTCCTTAAAGCCCAGGTCATGCAATTTTTGGATCAATCCCGGGTCGAGTCCCTTTTCGGCCGCCTGAATAAGGTCATTTATGTTCAGTTTAGTGATACCCGCTTCTGAGAGTGTGGGGATAAGGTCAGGATTAAGTTTATATAATTTCAGCATAAGGAGCTGATCAATACTGACTTGTTTGATCCCCATTAGTTCAAGATCAGAAAGCAACTTAATTAGATATTCATAATTCATTCCCTGATCGGCCAGCTTCCAGACATCCTGTCGATTACCAACTACCTGATATTGATCGAGAAGCTCAAAATAGTTTTGCTGCACATCTCCCAAAAATAAACGGAACCATACTATGACATCCGGTTGATTGGTATAGATCACATTGTTTTTTGAGCGTTTCCAGGTAGACCCTTTAAACGAGAGGCTTTCAAAAGGGATAGCGTCGAAATCCATCCCTAAATGTTGCAGATAATCCGGATAACTCAGGTTCGGGTTGAAGTCGAATGTTCCTTTCCCGTTCCCGGAAGTCACCAGAATGAGGTCTCCGGCTTCCCGCTGCAACACTACCTGTCCGGTCAGACCGGAAACGAATCCTTCTTTGGGTAGGCTGCCATCCAATTGCCAGCGTGCTTTCCATTTTTCTCCTTTTTCCGTAAAGTTGAATTCGACCAGCCATTCATTGTTCTCTACCCTACCCGACCATTCTCCGGTCAAAATAGACGGACTAAGGGAACGTTTCCTATTGATGGAACTTTCTTTTTTTCCGGAGGAAGGCGAGCCGGCCTCTACTGGAAAATAATAGGGTATACTCGGAGTGAGTTCCGGGACAGTTCTGTAAACAGGTAAAAGTTCCAGTTTAGGCAATGTCTGGATGCGCGGCTCAGTGGCCTTGGCTAATGTAGTAGTGAACTGACGATCAACGGCCGTTTTGTCATTATGCGTTTGGTGAACAATTAAAGGTTCAACCAGGTTTACCGATGAGAAATTCTCTGTAATTAACTCATTCTCTATGGGATGGCCAGAAGGTAAATTGAGCAGGATAATTCCAGCGCAGGAGATTAGAATTGTCAGCATTATACTCCATTTTGGAGCGTATAATAGTTTATACCAAAGAGATTGTACCAGCGATAACTGACCAAAACCGACCACCATTTGGTTTATCTGTGCTTCATTCAGCGGCAAAGGTAAATTCCTGGCCTGATCGATTAAGTATTGGTCATTATTGGAATTTCTCATAAGGCAATACTTTTAGCTAACTGGAAAAAGTGATGAACAGGTCGGTCCGGAGAGGACGGGTGATCGCTGAGTAATTCGCCTAGTTTGGTTCTTCCCCGGCTGATGGTGGTCTTAATTGCTCCAACAGAGCGGTCCTGCAGCGCCGCGATCTCCTTCATGCTAAAACCGTTGATCTCAAACAGGATCAATGCATCGCGTTGTTTTACCGGCAATTCATCAAGTGCCTTATAGAGAATTTGAATATCAACCATCACTTCTGCGGATACGCCTTTATCGCGAAGCTGGTCGTTGTGAAGATCAATGAGTTCCGTACGGAATTTTCTTTTCCGCCACCAGGAAGCTGATCTGTTTTTCGCTGCACGGATAAGGTAGTGCAGCAGATCCTGCTTTTTCCGAATGCTATCGAAGTGCAGATAGGCGGATAGTAGTACATCCTGTACCAGGTCTTCCGTATCCATCCTGCCATATGAGAGGGCATGACAATATCTTAGAAAAGCTTCATGACAGGGTTGGTACGCTGCCATAAATGCCGTTTGTCTTTTGCTGGTCATGGTAGAAATATTGGTGATTACTACCTTAACTGTCGCCAAACGAGGCAAAAGGTTACACGCTTCTTAACCTTTTTTGATCCCAGATCATCCAGCGATTATGGCAGCAGTATATCGCATTTCACGCTATAGTTCTACCATGGCTTTGATTACGCCGTTCTCTGGTTCCAGCCACCCCTGAAAGTGATCGATCATCCGGTCAAAAGGTGCCCGGTGCGTGATAAAGGATTCTATTGGAAAGCTACCAGAGTATAAGACATCAATCACTTGGTGGAAATCTGCAAAGGTGGCATTGCGGCTACATAATATTGAGCTTTCTTTGGCGTGAATAGATGGATGGTGGAAAGTGAGTTCACCCTTATTGAGGCCGACCAGAATGTACTGCCCCCCGTGGGCCATATATTTAATGCCGCTTTCCAGCGCGGCTTTATTCCCTGTAGCATCGAATACGGCCGTGGCGAGATCTCCCTTGGTAATATCCGATACCTTTTGCACGGCATCATCGTTAGCGATAATGACGTGTTCAATACCCAATTGTTCACGGGCATAAGACAGCCGGTCCGGATTGACATCCATAGCGATCACCCGAAGTTCCTGCAATTGTGCCAGTTTCATCAAACCAAGGCCGATAGGACCGCACCCAACCACTACGATCGTTTCACCCGCCGTTAATTTCGCCCGGAAAAGTGCATGAGCACCAATAGCCAGCGGCTCGATCACTGCAAGCTGATCCAATGACAGATCGTTAACCACAATGAGTAGATCGGCAGGCACGGTAATCTGCTCCTGCATTCCTCCGTCCACATGCACTCCCAGCACTTTCATTTGTGTGCAGCAGTTGGTCTTGCGGTTACGACAGGCAATACAGGTGCCGCAGCTGAGATACGGCATTACCACTACCCTATCTCCTGCTTTGATATTGGTAACATCCGAACCTATACTTTTCACTTCCGCAGCTAATTCATGACCAAGTATCCGGGGGTAAGTAAAAAAGGGCTGATTTCCGGCAAAAGCATGCAGGTCTGTTCCGCATATTCCTATGCGTTTGATCTGTAATAATACTTCCCCAGCATTAGGTACAGGAGCTTCTTTTTCTCCCATTTGGAATTGCCCGGGTTGTATGCAGCTTATGAATTTCATTATTTTATAATCTCCCTATTGGTGAGAAAATTTTAACTGAGTAAAAATTAGTGCAATACCTTTGTGGGTGACAACTTGAGTTAATTATTCGAGAATGAGGGCTTTTGTTCCACTATCTCATTAATGATCCCTTTCAAATGGGACGTTGACATTTCCATCGCTTTGGCCATTTCACTGATCAGTTGAAGCTCAGAGGGATCGACATGACCATCAGCCGCCGCTACCGCCAGAGCACACTTAATGATCATTTCCTTTCCGTGCTCATTCAGGGAAGGCGCTACTTCCTTCAGGTAGGTATCGATGGGTTCTGAATTAGCCTGCACCTCTTCCACATAAGCCTCTAATTCCTCCATCGACATATCGTTGTGTCCAAACTTATTGATGATCTTCTGCACCATTTCCATC
>JAGQXH010000050.1 GCA_020436695.1 Lewinella sp.
GGGCCACAATTGTCGGAGCTGCCTTCATCGATATCGGTAGCATCTACGCGGGCGTAGCCTTCACCTCCGATCGATACGTGCAGATCGTCATTGCAAACCGCGATCGGTGCGATCTGATCTTCTACCAGGAAAGGGCAATATTTAACTGTCTTGTTACCGCAGTCATCTATTACGGTATAGCGGAAAATATGACATCCAACCGGTATACCGCTAACGTAAGGAGATTTACCGGGTAGAACGGTAGCTACAACCGGACCGTCGTAGCTGCCGGCCAGAATCTCTGTAGTGACTTTCCAGGAAGAGCAGTCATCTTCCACGACCGGCATGGGTACTTCGAAAGAAGCCGTACAATCATACGGCCCGGTAGAGAAAGTCTTAATATCACCATAGCCGTCATTGTCGTAATCGACGGACTGGCACAGCACTTCAGGTCCGGTAGTATCCCCGACCTTAATGATCTGGGTAAATTCGTAAATATTATTCTCCTTAGCACACCAGTCGATCACCTGCCAGGTACGGATCACTTTATAAGTACCTTCACAGGTCACCACTCGTTCGGCATCTTTATAGCTGGCTCCCAGGTTACAGTAAACATCATTTATCTTGTGACGGGCAAAGGCGGATTTCACTCGGGGATAGCCCGTCTCATCCGGATGTGGATTCCCATAGGCATCCAGTTTGATATCGTCGCTGCAATTCAGTTCAACTGTTTCTTTCGGGAGAATGACATCATCCAGGCCGGGCCGGCCGATACTGATCTTTTGCGTGCATAAATCGGAGTAATCACCACAGCTGGTGTTAGTAGCAGAAAAGGTCCGGGTGATCATAATATCATCACACGGATCTTTCGGATTCATCACTTCATCCTTTACCGTGATCACTACATCTCCACAATTTTCGTAGATGGTCGGATAACCGGTAATGTCCAGTATTTTTTTCAGTGCTTCCGGAATATCCACCACCGTACCGTAAGCATCAGTAGTATAGGTCATTTCACCTACGATCAGGATGGTATCCAGATCAGTGCAATAGAAAGGGCGGAAAGTATTGTATTCATAATAACCGGAAATCGGATCCGGGCATACGATCTCTAAGGGAGATTTGTCTTCCGCTGTAATGTAACCCCAGCAGCTGAAGTTATCGGGCCCGGTAACACTATATTCATAGGTTCCGCAACCATCAACGACCGGACCATTTTCGGGAACATCATCTTTGATCACCAGGCTGTAAAGGTTAAAATCTACGCCGGTGTGATCCCCCAACAGGACATTCTTGACATCCACCAGGATCTGGCAATCGTCCTTAAGGGTAACATTTATGGTACCCGGGCAGGTGAAATCTACTTCAGGCAGGGTGTTGTTGGAGGCATTGAGGGAAAGCGGGGCCAAAAAGCCTACTCCTGTCAACAAGATAACAACAAGCCGGAGGACTCCCGGCAAAAGGCTGGAAATACCTTTCATGAGACAATGATTTAATTTGCAGTAGCGAAAAATGGTCTAAAACACTGTAAATTAATGCTTACAGTTTGGTCGTCTTTTTTTACAAATGTCTTCTCCGCAGAGGAAGACCGGTCGTTGTAAACTTGCCATACAAAATTAGAAAAAAAGCGAATATTATTTCGCTTAATCCCTAAGTTGTTGTTTTCTCACAAGCGATTCAACTGATGGTCAGAAAAATTCAAAATTTGGAGGCGAGGACAGATGTACTATGTTGTATTTCTAATATGCCCAAAAATAGGAGAAAAATTTAATACTACCCAATTTATGACCAAGAGTCTAATGGAATTGACGGTCTGAGGACGCTCAGGGCTCAAAAAATTTGTGGGCCGGTCCGGTAAATGGTTTTGCCATTTCCGTAACCGACCCACGGGTATCGATTTGTTATTAGTGCCTTGGTATAATCTTGGGACGTCTGGAAACTTGAATGTTTCCGTTAGTCCACAGTGCCCATCGTCATCATTCTGTTACCTCGTTCCGTCTACTACGATCATTTTTCTGGTGGCCGCATACGGCCCGGCCGTCAACGTATAATACAGTAAGCCGTTACCGGCAAGCTCTGCCCGGTCCAGCACGATCTGATGCCGTCCGGCGGGAAGATCCTGGTTAATTACCTTAAGTACCCGGCCGGACAGATCATATATCTTCAGACTGGTCTGTGCATCTTCCGGGAGGTAAAACCCAATGGTTGTGGATTCCCGGAATGGGTTGGGCGTATTTTGAGTCAACTCAAACCCGGAAACTGCGATCTCTCCGGAAACGAATTCAATCCCCACATCCAGCAGGCTGTTATCCTGATCATAGGCTTCAGCCCGGGTCAGGCGATTGCTTACGGAGAGTACGTCGCTCAATTTTGCATTCTGCAAAGCTTTGACGACCAGGGTAAATACAAGCTGATCTGCTTCAGCTGAACGACTGCCCAACTGATTCCAACTCGTAGTGATCAAACCCTCATCCAGATAGCGAAGACCGAAGTTTTCCGGTCCGGTCAGGCCGTATTCAATATCTACCAATTCAAGGGCAACCGGAGCCAGGTTCAGGGTCATCTGATAGCCCTGTAAGGAAGCCAGATCATCAGCCCGGAACGGAATGCGGTAGACCTGACCAGCCTCCAGTTTCGGAGCATCTACCTGGAACAGGAAGCGGCCATTGGTCGTACGGGATTCTGCCGAAAGTGCATTAGCCTGTGCATTAAGATCAATATCGCCAACCTTAAGGGCAATGAAGTCCTGGGCCTCCAGATCACCGGGCAGTGCATTGATGTTGATCACTTCGGGGAATGCTTCTTTCCAGGGATTTTCCGGGTCCGGGAAAATGTAATCCGCCGGAATGAACCGCCAACTCGTATTGTTTTCGAATTCATCGGTAATGTGCAACAACATCCTGCGCATGGCAATCGCGTCGAGGGCCGTTATGCGCTGGTCGTTGTTGACGTCAGCGGCAATCCGTTTATACGGGCTGTCCAGCGGCTGCAGGCCGAGGGCATGCTTCGTCATCAGTACCAGGTCGAAAGTGGAGAGTCCATTTAGGTAATCTTTATCGTGATTAGGCGTTACCGTATAGTCAAAGCCCGGCTCCAGATCTTCGAAGCTGTAATTGCCGTCGGCTTTGGTCTGCATGGCCATAAACTGGCCGCCGCTGAGTTCTACATCTACGCCTTCCATAGCTTCTGCATCTTCCGTGCTGATGGCTCCGGACAGGTGGCCTAAACCGCCATTGCAACTAACCTGATTATCCTGCACCAATACGTAAGTTTCGCAAAGATCGGAATTGCCGGCACCATCGTAAGCCCAGATCTCGATCAGCGTAGTTGCGTCATCGTAGCAGGTGAGTACGAGGCCAGTCTGATCTTTTACCTTGGGCTCTCCTACTCTATTGATGGAATAAATAACATCTCCGGTACAGTCGGTAATCGGACTGGCGATAAAATCAGAAGCCCAGACGGTTACCGCACCGGGATCGGGTACGCCATCACCGTTCATATCCACTACCGGGATTACCGGCATCAGTTCCACCGCCAGGCCGTTCAGACATACGGGCGTGGGTGCCTTGCAATCGATCACTTCAAATGGAATGCGTTTTTCGGTGCGATTGCCGCAGCCGTCCGATACCCGTACTACGATATAATGCAGGCCCATCGGGAAATTACCTTTTACCACATAATCAGGATAGGTTCCCGTATAGAGGCCCGTGATCTCGCCGTCGAGCTCGCCGTCACGTCCTTCATCCAGGTAGAGGCTGATGGTCAGATCCTCCGGTGTGCAGTTTTCGTTAATGCTGAACGGCAATTCCACCTGCACGGGGCAATCATTATTCAGATCCGAGGAATAGGTACAGAATGGTTCTGCTTCATCATAAGTTACGATCGGATCCTGATCATCGTATACCTTAATGATCTGGGTATATTGCCAGTAACCAACGGATGCCATCTCATCACAACGATATTTGCCGTTGGCGAGGTAATCATCCTTATCGGTGCCTTCATTGATGGTAAGCGGTACGATCTCCTTCCAGAATCCGGACGGATTGGTGGTATAATCACAATTCAAACCTTTAGTACCGGCGGCCGGCACCTGATTGTTAGGATTACTATCCCGGTCGTACCATACGTGGGAGTAGTAGGATGCGGGATTCCCATTATATTCATCGAAACAGGGATCTTCTTTTTCCTTGGTCTTAACGATCACCCAGATATCTTCGTCACCTGGTTTACCGTCGCAGTCTTCGTCCCGGCTCACTACTACCGGATCAGAGATGCCATCATACTCACACCAGTTGATCACCGAATAAGTGCGGAATATCTTATAGCACTCATCACCGGAGGCGGAGAACAAGCTTTCCTTAACACTAATGGCTAACAGGTCACAGGCTATTTCCTTCACTTCAATAGTATCTGCCTCTGCATTGCCGCAACTGGCCGCTGCGTCCTTGGGAAATTTAATTTTGTAGTTATGTTTTTCCTTTATCGTTACTTTTTGTTCGCAGGTATTGGTTGATTGTTGCCCCTGGGCGTCGGCTACCCGGAAGCGCCGGGTAAAGTAGCCAAATCCGCAGTCATTCAGATTATCGACTACGGGTGCCAGTTCCGAAACATAGAAAGTGGCACAGTTATCCGTACCGGAAGCTGCTCCGAAGAGGCTATTCATCTGCTCGGCATTGGCCGGATCAAAGTCAAACGGCAGTTTGTCGCAATCGATGGATGCCGCAGCGGGAGGCAGGCAGTAGGCCGGCAACTTATCCTCGATGAGCAGATCCATCCAGCATACATTGTAATTATCCTTTACCGCTTTAGTCGTATAATCATTGCAGTATACTTTGTCGATCGTATTACCTGGCAATCCGTCGCCATTGCGATCATCCCAAACCCGCAGCTCAATGCGCACATCTTCATTGATATCACAGCAGGTAAAATCTACGAAGTTGGACCAGGGAGTATACCAATACTTCTCCCCGGAGCCGGTGCCGTCCGGATCACCGAATTGAGTACTTTTTGTTATTTCATCGTTGATCACTTCTCCGTCACCGTCATAATCGAACTGTTCCAGACAGCCGTAATCCTTGCCGGCCAATATTCGACGACGTACTTCGATACGGATAGGGCCGCAATTATCCGAACTGCCGTTGTCGATATCTTCCGCATAAATACGGGCTACGCCCTGGCCTCCAATAGACACATGCAGGTCATCCTTACATATCGCAATGGGTGCGATCTGGTCTTCAACAAAGAAAGGACAATAGACCACCGTAGTATTCCCGCAATCATCAGAGACGGTATATTTGAAATAGTGGCAGCCGATGGGAATTCCGGCAACATAACGAGGTTTGTCAGGCAGGATAGTTGCTATGACTGCGCCATTGGTGGAATATGCCACGATCTCGGTGGTTACTTCCCAACTGGAGCAGTTATCGCTGACTATCGGAAGTGGAGCAGCAAAGGCAGCCGTACAATCATACGGACCAGATGAATACGTCAACAAGTCTGCTTGTCCATCATTATCGTAGTCCGTTTCAATGCATTCGACGGTCGGTTTCTGGTGATCCCCCACCTCAATGAGCTGTAGACACTCATAGATCTCCTTGGTACACCAGTCGAGGATCTGCCAGGTACGGGTGAATTTATAACTACCCTCACAGAAATCGATCCGCGGGCCGTCCACGTAAGAAGCACCCAAATTACAGACCACCGGGGATAGTGCGAGCGCATAGTTTTCGGTATCATCATCGGTGTGATCGAAAGCGGTATAGATCCAGGGGTAACCGGTGACTTCAGGATGTGGATTTCCCTTGGCATCCAATTTAAAATCATCGGCACAGTCCAGGGCTGCACTTTCCGGACAGTGGATCATATCCAGATCCGATCTGGTTACGATGATCTCCTGGGTACAGATCTCTGAGATCAATCCTTTGCAGGCATCTTTAGCGGTAAAACTGCGGATAATCGTTACATCATCACAATCCGGGTCATTCCCCGGAATAACTTCATCGGTTACCGTGATCGTCAGTTCGCCACAATTATCGGTAAATACAGCGTATCCGGTAATATCCAGAATGGCTTTTACACTGGGATCTATAGTATTGTAGTTGATATTGCCGTCCCGATCGGAAGTATAGGTCACTGCCTCCGAGAAGCGTAGTTTATCCAGATCATCGCACACAAATGGCTGGTAGCCGTACTCCCTTTGCAGGCCGGAAATAGTACCCGGACAAAGCACAAGTTCAGGTTTGGTCTTATCCTCGGCCGTCACATATCCCCAGCAGGAAAAGCCATTCGGACCACTCACTTCATATTTATAAGTTCCGCAGCCGTCCACCACTGCACCGTTGGAGATGTTATCCAGCACATTAATTACATAGTCGGACTGCTCCAGGCAGGTAAAGCTGCCCAGCAGCACATTTGTCCAGACCAACTTAGCCCGGCAGTTATCCTGCAGGCTAACATTGACCTGGCCGTTACAGACCAGATTGTAATCCGGAGCCTGCACTTTTACAGATAGCGATGCCGTTTGGGTTCCACCTTCGTCGAGATAGTGAATGATGTAATTACCCGTTGCCGCAGATCCCGGATCGAGTTCGGCGGTTCCATTTCCCAGATCAGTGAATGCCGCAGTAGCCGGATCAATACTGAAACTACCTCCGGTAGCCGGCAATCCATCCAATAGAGCAGTATAGGAAACCGTACTGGCTGTGGAGCATACTTTTGCGGGCCCATCGATGGATGCGGCCAATTCGATCCGGGAAAGGAACGTGGAATTTGAATCCGTTGCTTTCGTAGGGAAAGGCGACAGGCCCGTGACCAGGCCCAAGAGCAAGAGGTTGCGCAGCCAGACAAAGTTAAGGCTCGCGGGGATTGTACATTTCATGGGATAAATAATTTGTTCTTTACAATATGTTCTAAGTCAAACTACTAAGGGTCTACAGCAAAAGCTATAGGGATGAAGCCCCCTCTGCCTTTGGCATCTCCCCCAATGGGAGGATTTTCACAAAAGGTCCGAGGAAAGGCAAGTTTAAATAAACACTACCTACTCTGCCACCAGAAGTAGGAAAATAGGTTCCTGCCTGAACATCCCAAGGGATATCCAAATGCCGAATTTGTAAATTTGTTCAGCTATTACGCGGGAAAATTCTGGAAATAGTACGGTAAAAGTGCTTGGGTAACTAAAGCTGATCAGTGCCATTTTGGATTGAATGGCCTCGTGTTAGTGCTGGTAGACAACTATTTAACTATGGGTCATTAATACACGTCAAATCGTGCTTTCAACTATGAATATAAGGTAGGCAAAGGGTAAAAGTAAATAGACAACAATTCAATAATATGTCAAAGATAGGTGTTTTTTTGATTTGATCCAATGCAAACAGCAAAAAAGCGAGTGTTAAGAGAATTAACAGCACTGATTATATTTTTCTGTATATTTGTTACGCCCTGATTTATCCAAGTGGTCAGTTATCAGTAAACAGTGGTCAGTTGTGATCGGCAAAGCTAAAATTGAGCCGATTAACGCGAAATTGACCGGATCGAAGCCCTCATTCCCCTGAAATCCGGGCCTATACCGTCGATCTTTAGCACTGGTATCACTAACTGACGACTGACAACTGGGTAACTGACAACTTAAGTTAATTTGTATGGGGTCTCTCATATATCTGGGTTTTATTTGAATGTTGAACCGTTGTATGTTCATTCAATTGTTTCGCCTCCGGAAACTACTATCTTTAAGATCTCCACTTACACTATATCTGCTACTTAGTGTTCTTTCCTGTGGTATAAATACAGAAGGAGAAGAACACCCCAATCCGGATCTGAATAATCAGGTACTTCGCCGCCCACTTGATGTTTCCGGTGCTTATGTCTTTAATCCGGTTACCGGGGATAGCATTGAGCTGGTTTTGGACCAGAATGGGATGCCTTTTGAGACCATGAAACTCACTCCTGCAAAAGGCAGAATAGATAAGCTTTTCCAACAGCCTAAAAAAGTATTGCCTGCCCAGTGGGAAAAATTGGAAAAAGACCTCAAAACGAATATCCGTCCCACCCACGTCAATAGGATCCAAAAATTGCTGAAGTACGATACCTTAGCTGTAATAAAAGATGATACATATGTTCTAAAAAGTACCATTGGAGATACTATTCCTTCCGGAATACCGGTAAAAATTGAAGGTAAAAAGATTCCTGCCAAATACCCAAATCCGGTAACGAGCCTCTCTCCTGTGCTTCATTACGATGAGGGAGTAAATCTAAAACAATTGGGAGTAGATCAGGGATTAATAATGGAAACGACTACCGGTATTGTAGAAGATAAATATGGTAATAAGTGGGTCTCTTATTTAGGAGGTGGATTAAGCAAATTTGATGGTCAATCTTTTTGGCATTTTACAGAAAAGGAGGGTTTGCCCAATACCCTCCTTTGGGGAATATTGGAAGCATCAGACGGCAGGCTGTGGTTGAATTCCCTTAATGAAGGAGTCATCGTTTTTGATGGTGAGCACTTTATCAACTATTCAGCAAAAGAAGGGTTGCCGGGACATGGTATCCGGGATATTTTTGAAGATTCCCGGGGGAATATATGGTTGAAGCGGAAGTTTGGGGTATCGAAGTATGATGGAGAGACCTTCACTCATTTTACCACTAAAGAAGGACTGGTTGATAATACTATTATCAGGATCTATGAGGATAAGGAAGGCATGATCTGGCTGGTAGGATTTGGTAAGCTGAGTAGATATGACGGGACCTCATTTTCAAATTTCTCCATTCGGCATCCCAATGGGAAAGGGTACATCAATCCTCTCTTTGAAGACCATGCCGGTAATTTATGGCTTTCCTCCGAAGACGAGATCTTTCGATACGATGGTACTTCTTTTACCAGTTTTCCTGCAAATCTTCGGGAAGCTAGATTATCCTGGGAGGAAGATACCACCAGCGGTCATATTTGGATATCTTTCTACAGTGATCATATCTATAAATTTGATGGAGAGGATTTCTGGGAATACGCCATCATCGATGAGATCAAAAGCTCATCTATAGAGAAGATAGAAAAAGATGAGTCAGGAAATATATGGTTCAGTACGACTGGTGCGGGCTTATATGTATTAAATGAAAACTCATTTAACAGTATATCAGGTTTTGATGGGCAAGTAAGGAAAGGAAGAGGGAATAAACTATGGATCAACATACCTCCCGGAGCATTGAATAAACTTGAGGATGGCATCTTTTGGCGTTTGCGAGGGAGTGATCAACAAGATAATATTGGGCCGGTTCTTGAAGATAGCCGGCAAAATATATGGATGGGGCAACATCAGGGTCTGTCAAAGTTTGATGGCCAAAATATCACTTTTTACAGAGATGAAGCCAGTCCGTATATGTTCATGCCCAGAGATATTAAAGAAGACCATTTGGGAAATATTTGGTTAACCTGGAATAATGGTGTGATCGTGAAATATGATGGCATACAATTTATTCAATACGGAGAACAGGATGGTCTTCCAGGGTACGGTTTTTCATATATTATTGAGGATCAGCAGCATAATTTGTGGTTTAGTTCTGAAGGAGGGGGGCTGATGAAATTTGATGGAGAAGCTTTCTCTGTATTTTCAGAAAAAGAAGGCTTAAGCAGCAACCATATTATTTCGATGGCCGAAGATAAAGCCGGAAATATTTGGTTGGGGACTGAGGGAAAAGGCTTGATGAAGTTTGATGGCACTTGCTTTACTTACTATACAGAAGATCATGGTTTGAGCAATAATGTAGTTTCTTCTATCACCATTGATCCTCAAAACCGGGTTTGGATTGGGACAAACAATGGCTTGAATGTATTTATTCCTAAAAATGAAGAACAAGCTCCCGTTACTGGTGAAGCACTGGAAGAGAGATACATTCAAAATGATTATGCGATCTATTCATTTTATAAAAAAGATGGCCTCATAAATAATGAATTGGGGTGGAATGCCATGACTGTAGATGAAGACAATGTTTTATGGGGGACACTTTTTGGCAAGCTTTTCAAATTGGATCTTAATCATTTTGCATTACCGCAAGCGCCTATATCTGTCCGACTTGATCATTTGGATCTCAATGGGCGTTCCATAGACTTTCGCGAGACTAAAGAAAACCGACCTACCGAGCTTAAGTATACAGCCGTACCGCCATTTTTTAATTATCCCGCCAATCCTACCTTTTCCTATAACAAAAACCACCTTACCTTTCACTACTCCGCTACCGATTGGGCTGCGCCCCATAAGATCCGCTACAGTTACCGGATAGCGGATTCCAATGAAGCCTGGAGTGTTCCTTCATCAGAGGCAAAAGCAGACTTTCGCAACCTTTCTCCAGGTTCGCATACCTTTGAAGTACGGGCAATGGGGCAATCTCAGAAATGGGGTGAGCCCTTTGTTTACAACTTTCGCATTCTACCTCCCTGGTGGCGCACCTGGTGGGCATATACCTGTTACCTATTGGCAATAGCGGCCATTATTCGGGCAGTGTATCGCTTTCAACTTCGCCGTCAATTTGAAAAGCAGGAAACGGAAAACCTGAAGCGTCTGGACGTCTTCAAAAATCGGCTTTATACCAATATTACCCACGAATTCCGCACACCACTGATGATCATTTCCGGTATAATCGACCAGATCATCGAGACGCCCGAGCTGTGGCTGAAACGAGGCGCTAAAATGATCAAATACAATTCCGCCGGTCTTTTAGATCTTGTCAACCAAATCATGGATCTAAGAAAGCTGGAATCCAATGAGATCAAAGTAAAAATGGCAAATGGGAATGTGGTAAAATACTTGCGCTATATCTCGGAGTCCCACCAATCCTATGCCGAACACAGGGGTTTGCAATTGCATTTTCTGACGGCCGAAGAGCAAATACAAATGGATTATGATCCCGATAAGTTATTACGCATCATTTCCAATCTCTTGTCCAATGCCATAAAATTCACCCCTGAAGGCGGGAACATCTATTTCCATATCGATAAAAAAATGGTGGAAGGCAAATCTACCCTAAGCCTTCGGGTACAAGATACAGGTGTCGGTATTCCGGAGGAAGATCTGCCGTATGTATTCGGTCGTTTTTACCAGACCGATCATTCAGCTGCCCTCAAAAACGTAGGCACCGGGATCGGTCTATCGCTGGTGAAGGAGCTGGTGAAGGTCCTGAACGGAGATATCAGTGTCAAAAGCACCGTTGGCAAGGGTTCGACTTTTACCGTAGAGTTGCCCATTGCCAATGAATCATTGCTGCCGGCCGAAGATCCAAACGGAATACCGACAATGAGCGAGATGGAAGGAAGTATTCTCTCATCCGCCTTGCTTCATCCGGATGCTAAGGAAAGTAATCAAGCATTCGGAACTAATGAAAAACCCAATTTATTGATCGTAGAAGACAATCCGGATGTACGCCAATATTTGATCGCCTGCCTCGAGAACGACTATCAATTAACGACGGCCGAAAACGGCCGGATCGGTATTGAAATGGCCATCGAAGCAGTACCTGATCTCATTGTAAGTGACGTTATGATGCCGGAAAAGGACGGTTATGAACTCACTGAAACCCTGAAAAACGACGAACGTACCGACCACATTCCCATCATATTGCTCACGGCCAAAGCAGACCTCGATTCCAGGATCAGCGGTCTTGAAAAAGGGGCAGACGCCTATCTGGCCAAACCTTTTGAGAAGCGGGAACTGCTCATACGGTTGGAAAAGCTGCTGGAGCTCCGCCGAAAGCTACAGGTCCGTTACGCAAAAGTCACAGATAGTGCCGAGGACGCCGAAACCTTATCTGTTCCGGAACATCCCTTCCTCCAAAAGTTCTATGGCCTGGTGGAAAAGGAAATTTCCAACCCCGATCTGGATATGAACCAACTCTGCCGGGCTCTCGGCATGAGTCGCTCGCAAGTATTTCGAAAACTGAAAGCGCTCACCGGAGAATCGGCGACCGTTCTCATCCGCTCCTTCCGGCTGCAACGGGGCAAACAACTGCTCGCCTCCAGTGAGCTTACCATTTCAGAAGTAGCCTATGAAGTCGGTTTTACTTCTCTTAACTACTTTTCCAGTGCTTTTTTTGAAGAATTTGGCGAAAGGCCCAGTGCAACACGCAAATAATTAAAAGTCAACATCTTACACCAAGATCATTTTACCTAATGCAACATGAGCTGTAATCTTTTTTCCCATCTGCAACATCTCTGCTAAGCCTTGGAACATGCCAGCTAATACTCCGGCCCGGTTTGCGCCATATTTACACCATCTAAACCAATCTATCATTTCGAAAGATTATAGGAATCATGAAAAACCTGCATACTTTGTTCCTCGGGCTCACCCTACTATTCATCAATATTACCGGCCTGACCGTCGATCTCTCGGCCCAAAACTTGAACGATAACGGAAATCCCCATACGATTTATTCGAATGGGGGGGCAAACAACTGGGAAGGCTCTCCACAAGACTACACCATACCCAACAATTCCCAATACAACTCCATCCAATTTGAGCTTAAAGGAGGAGATGGGGGGTATGTCAGCATTATCGACCACGGTTGTCGCAGCGGTGGCGGGGAAGGCGCTACTACTACTGCGGTATTTATAATTGGCACAGGAACTAACGAATTAAGACCCGGGGGAACCATCCGCTTTATTGTCGGTAAACGTGGTTTAAGTCAGAGTGTTGGTTTTGGCGGCGGCGGCGCCGGTGGTGGTGGCACGGCGGTTTTATACCGTCCGTCAAATTTGAATTCCTGGACTATCCTGGCGGTTGCCGGCGGCGGCGGCGGTGCCTATCAGGGATATTTTACCCAATGCATAGATAGTCAGAAAGGACAAGGAGGCCGTTCAACGGAGAGCGGTGGAAATGGAGAGGGTTCCGGTGGCGGCGCCGGTGGAATTAATGGGCAAGGTGGTAGTTCAGGAGATAGTTTTCAGGCCGGCTATGGCGGTGGGGGTGCATATAGTGATGGAGATGGCGGTGGAGCGCAAGGTTATCCGAATGGCGGAAATGGAAGCGGAAATAAGGGTGGTTTCGGCTTTGGCGGCGGTGGTGACGACCAAACCTCTAATGAGGGCGGCGGCCTCGGCGGTGGCGGCGGCGGCGGCGGCGGTTATTCCGGCGGCGGCGGTGGCGACTCCGCCAATAACGGCGGTGGAGGCGGCAGCTATGTCAATGCAACATATGCCTATAGTCATAACATACAAGAAGGTAGCCTGGGGGGTGGAGATGATAATAATGGCTCTGTTCGTTATACCTTCCAATGCACCTCCGAAGGCTTGGCGAATTCAGTTCCCACCGCATCCTGCAAAAGTCGCAGTATCAACGTGGACGCCTCCGGCTCTGTAACTGTAACGGCGCAGAGTTTTGATAATGGAAGTACGGTGGGCTGTGGCCTCGATCTTAGTTTCACCTTTTCAGGCGGGGCAACGTCCAGGACCTATACTTGTTCAAGTAATCCCGCCTCACAAATTTTTACGATCATAGTCACTGCTTCTAATGGAAATAGCGCCAATTGCCTGGCAGGGCTGACGATCATAGATCTTTGTGATCCCCTGGTCACCTGTGTGGGGAGCCTTACCGTATCAGCAGGCGAAACGATTAGCGCGGAAAGCCTGATCGCTACCAATGATGACCCGCAAGCAGGTCTCCTAACGTATGAATTTGGTGACGGAGCCACCTCAAGAACTTATGACTGCAACGATATTGGAAGCACCATCTCGGAAACGGTCATCACGACCGATCCTGCCGGCAATACGACCACTTGCGAGGTGGATATAACCGTAAGCAGTGATAATACTGTAGCGGTATGGACAGGAGTCGTGAGCAGTGCCTGGGATGAGCCATGTAACTGGCTTAACGGATTGGTTCCGGAGAACACTACGCAAGTGACCATTCCTGATGTAGACAACGATCCGGTTATTTCCGGAACTACTTCTGCTGTAGCCCTAACCGTCAGCATTGAAGCAAGTGGTCTTTTAACGGTCAACGACGGAGGTAGCCTGGAACTCAGTTCCAACTTTATCGTAAATGGTGCGCTGGCGATTCAGTCCGGAGGTATCATGTCAACTGCCAGAGTGACGGTAAACAACGGTGGCAGCGTAACTAACGACGGTACTATAAGCGTCATCACGACCTCCTTTGTGAACAATGCAGGAGGCACCGTACAAGGCAATGGCTTGTATGAAATAGCCTCCCACTGGTCCAATAGCGGCACCTTCTACGCCGGTGATTCTAAGGTCAAAATAACGGGTGTATCAGAGAGTATTATTGGCGGATCCAATCCCTCTACCTTTTACGATCTGGAAATCGAAAGGATCGGTGGCGGGGTAGCCGCCGCTTTGCAAAATTCGTGCACGGTGGAACACGAGTTGATCATGACCCAGGGGCCATTGAATTTGAACGGCTATAACCTTACGGTGAACGGCAGTATCATCAATGAGTCTTCGAGTAGTTATATCTACGGCAGCGGTGTCATTACCAAAACCCTCAACCTGAACGCTCCCAACACGATCAATCCCGGCAACCTGGGCGTAGAGATAACGTCTGATGCCAATCTGGGATTGACTACTATCCAGCGCGGGCATACAATACAGGATGTGGACGGTAATGCCGGCATTAAAAGATACTACGACATTTCTCCCGCCAACAACACGGGGCTGGATGCGTCGGTCAACTTCCATTATTTAGATCACGAGCTCAATGGTATTCCGGAAACGGATCTGGCTCCCTTTAGATTTGACGGGACTAATTGGGAGGAGCGCCCGGTAAGCGACAGAAGCTCCTCCAACAATTTTGTGGAAACCACTCATGTGGATGCTTTTTCAACCTGGACACTTGCCGCTAATTGCGGTGCTACCAATACCTATTATCGGGATGCAGATGGAGACGGATACGGTACGCCCGTTGATTCTGTGTTCTTCTGTTCCGCTCCGAGTGGATACGTAGCCGACAATACTGATTGCAACGATACCGATGCCAACGTCAATCCCACCCCCGATTGCTCCACTACCACCCGTATTTGGACGGGACACGTCAGCACCGACTGGAACGAGGCCTGCAACTGGTCGCCCAATTGTGTGCCGACGGCAAGCGAAGATGTGTTCATTCCGGATGTGGTTAACGACCCTATCATCGCAGATGGTACTACGATAGTTGTAAAAAGCATAGTGATTGAAGATGCAGGGATAATGACCAATAACGGACACCTTACCATGGACAATGGGAATATTTGGATAAAACCCGGTGCAGCCTTACAGGGAGATGGGACGTATATTGTGCAGGGAGACTGGGTAAACGACGGGAACTTTAACGCAGGCAGTTCCTTTGTCGGGATGAGGGGCAACGTTCAGATCAGTGGAGCCACAGAAACCATTTTCTATGAATTGAGTGCTTTCGCCAGTAATACGACTCTGGCTGTTCCTATTCGGGTTGACCACATCTTGTATCTAAGTCTGGGAACCCTGAACCTCAACGGCCATGACTTGACGCTGTATTCTACAGCAATAATCCAGGGAGAGACCAGTGCGGGTTACATCTTCAGCACGAATGGTGGCGTAGTTAAAATAACCAATGCCTTAAATGCACCCTCTGCCGTCAATCTCGGCAATATCGGTGTGACTATTACTTCGGCCGCCAATCTTAGTCTGGTAACTATTCAAAGAGGCTACACGGTACAGGATGTCAATGGAGAGATGAGTATCAGTCGGTACTATGACATTACACCGCTCAATAACTCGGGCCTGGATGCCACCGTGCGCTTCAGCTACCTGGATCATGAATTGAACGGCATTGCCGAGCAGGACCTGACCCTATTCCGTTTCAACGGCACCGATTGGGACAACTACCCGGTCACAGCCGTCGATGCGACTGCCAACTGGGTAGAGACTCAAAACGTGGATGCCTTCTCGACCTGGACCCTGGCTTCCGTCTGTGGTTTGAATACTTATTACGCCGATACGGACGGCGACGGTTACGGCGATCCGGCGGTGTCGGTCATGCAATGTGCCCCCCCGGATGGCTACGTAGCGGACAATACCGACTGCGACGACAATGATGCCGATGAGTTCCCCGGTCAGATTTGGTACAGCGACCTGGATAATGACGGATATCCGGGTAATGGCATATTGGAAGCCTGTGAACGCCCTACAGGATTCAAACTGGCAGACGAACTCATTAGCCTTTCCTCAATAGATTGCGACGACAACGACCCTGCTGTACATATATCCCAAACCTGGTATAGGGATGCAGACAATGATAATTATCCATCCGGGGCTATTGCGCAAAGCTGTCATCGGCCACCTGGATACAAACTGGCCAGCGAACTGGTGAACACCACGGACATTGACTGCAACGATAGTGATCCCAATGTTAATCCCGGTGCCACCGAAACCTGTAACGGCAGCGACGACAACTGCAACGACCAGATCGATGAAGGTGTTCAAACTGTTTACTATGCCGACAGCGACGGCGATGGATTCGGCAACCCGGCAGTATCCATTGCTGACTGTTCAGCCCCAGACGGTTATGTAGCTGACAATACGGACTGCAACGACAGCGATCCCAACGAATTCCCGGATCAGGTATGGTACGAAGATGCTGATGAAGACGGCGTATCTTCCGGCGCCATGCTCACGAAGTGCGAGCGACCGGCAGGCTATTTCACCAGCGAAGAGTTGTCGGCCCTTTCCGGCGACAACTGCCCTGATCTGTATAATCCAAGTCAGGCGGACATCGACGGAGCCGGCATCGGCGATGCCTGTGATTGCGATCCGGACAGCGCCGGGGATGAATACCTGCTCATCATCGACAACAGCAATTTGCCGGACGGAACTTACCAGGCCAACCGGGAGATGGAAGTTACTGCCACGGTCGCTACGGGTACTACGGCCATCCTGACCGCCGGGCGCAAGATCCGGTTCCTGCCGGGCTTCGTTGCCGACGCAGGCTCGGATCTGCATGCCTACATCGATTCCTGTGCAACTCCCGAAGTATCGACGTCGACCACGCTAAGCAAGTCCGAAGACGTAACAGCAACGGATCAGGTCATCCCGGCTACAGTGCTTTCCGGGGCCGATCAGTCTGCTGATACCGGGCTGGAGGTGTTCCCCAATCCTTTCACCACTGAGGTCACCATCCGGTTCTATTTGCAGGAGGCCGGGCAGACTACCCTTAACATTTTTGACCTACAGGGGCGTCTGGTACGACAATTACACCAGGAGACACTGGATGCCGGGTCCTACCAATGGCAGTGGGACGGGACAGGCCGAGGCGGTAATCGTTTACCTTCCGGCATGTATCTGGTACAGTTACGCTCGGCAGAAGTAGTGGTCAACAAAAGAGTATTGTTCCAGTATGATTAGACAAACTTTGGTAATTAAGATCTATTGCACTTAATTTAACGTCAGGTTTGAAGAAGGGTCGTTGTTCGTTGCCGGTTATTCAGCTGACTAACTGGCGACGAACTGATCGCCGGTTTTTACAAAATCGCTCCTTAAAAATTGAATATACCAGTGAAAGTGGCGAAGTCAGACCGGACGTTAAATTATTTGCCATATGCAACGACAAGTTTACCAGCTAAAAGCGGGCCGTCTGTCCAATCTCAACAAGGTAAGCGAAGAATTGCCCGAACCCGGCCCCGATGAAGTAACGGTAGCGGTAAAGGCCATAGGACTCAATTTTGCGGATATTTTTGCCATTTGGGGTTTGTATGCAGCCACTCCAAAAGGCATTTTCACCCCCGGCCTGGAATATTCCGGCGTGGTTGCCAAAGTAGGCTCCGCAGTACAAGGAATAAAAGAGGGGGATCAGGTGATGGGTGTCACCCGCTTTGGCGCTTATGCCACCCATCTGAATATTGATCATCGTTATGTAGTGCCCTTACCCGAAGATTGGGATTATGCCGAGGGTGCCGCTTTTTTGGTGCATGTCCTTACGGCTATTACGGTCTGGTTAGCCTGGGCAACCTTCAACCAGGGCAAAACGTGCTGATCCACAGCGGCGGCGGGGGTGTAGGATTGATGGCTAACCGGATTGCTGAAAAATACGATGCCTTTACCATCCGCACGATTGGCCATCCTGATAAAACGTCTTTGCTCCAGCAAGAAGGTTATGACCGGATCATTGTACGAAGCAAACATTTCGAAGAGGACCTGAAGCAGGCACTGGATGGCCGACCGCTTCATCTGATCATGGAATGTATCGGAGGTAAGATACTTAAGATCGGATATCAGCAACTGGCGCCGATGGGGCGCATGATCTCCTACGGATCGGCCCGTTATGCCTCGGTGAGTAACCGGCCCAATTATTTCAAGTTACTTTACTACTATCTCACACGTCCTAAAATTGACCCTCAGACAATGACCAGTGAGAATAAATCCGTTATGGCTTTCAACCTCATTTTTCTTTTTCATCAGGCTGAATTGATGCACCAGATACTTGAGGAGATCCGGCAATTGGAGTTAAAAAAACCTTTAGTCGGACACCGTCTGCCTTTTGATCAGTTGAAAGAGGCGCTCCTGCTTTTTCAATCGGGTAGAACGACGGGGAAGGTGGTGTTGGAAGTGTAAGGCGACGCTTTTCGCTACTGCTTTATACAATCCCTAGGATGGCTTTGAGCCATCCCATGGATCAACGTGCAGCTCTCTCCGGCTCACCCCGGATACAATACCGGCCGGTGCTTACGCATCGCATAATGCTTCTTGAGAAATTTGCGACCGATCTTCTTCTCGGAAATGACCATCGAAGCTCCCAATGCGGAACCCAGAGGCGACTGAGTAGTCCGCAACTTATAGTCCGGGAAGTGGATAGACAGTAGATGCACAAAGATCTCATTATCGGCAAAACCACCATCGACGTATAATTTCTTTACCGCCGTATTGCCAATAGCTCTTTTGGCTGCTTCCACCTGCAGGTCGACCAGTTCGATCATCAGTCGGTGAAAAGCTTCTTCGAAGGTTTGAAAGGCTTCGTATTGAGTCTGTTCCGGCTGTTCTTCGGTTACCGGAATACTTTCCAGTCGGAAGTAACGCCCGGACGCGGCTTTCCATTTCCCGTAGATCACCGGATCGAAGCGGACCTGTTTGTGGGCTCCGTATTCTTTTTGGAAATGTTCACAGAGTTGTTCGGCCTGCAATTTGTATTCATTACCCAGAAAAAGGCGGGCCGCTTTGACCGGTTTGCCGTCAATGCGCATATAATTGAGGCAGTCGTTACTGAGATCCGATTCCGTCAGCACTTCTTCACTATAGGGATTCAGTGCGATACTCCAGGTTCCGGTCGATAAGAGTAAAAATGGTTTGCTATCCGCCATGATGTAGGGCAACAATGCGGAAGAACTGTCGTGAATACCCGTGCCGATCTTGATCTGCTGCCCCTCATAATCCATGCAGATGCTGGTACTGGTCGGCACAATAGGTGGAAGGATACGGTCAATTTCCTCAGCGTACACCCAGTCGTGATAGTCATCCTTCTCATAATTCCAAAGCCCGGTATGGCAGCCGATACTCGTATAATCACTCACGGGGATCCCGGTGAACATATAACTGATGTACTGCGGCAGATGTAAAGACCAGCGGATCTTTGCGAAGACTTCCGGTTTAGCGTACTTCAGCCAGTACAATTGCAGGCCGGAATTCAGCATGCCCAGGGCAGGCGAGGCTGTCTCCCCGGCGATGGTCAATGGATCGCCGTATTTGTCATAGAAAGACTGCAGGATATCATCCGGATAAGGCTTCAGATAGTTATAAAGCGGAGCCACGGGCTGCCCGTAACGATCGACGTGCACAAAACTGGCACCGTACGTGGAGAAGTTCAGTGATCTCAGCTCGAATTCCTCATTTTGGAGGATGCCGTTAAATTGTTCCCTGATCCAGCTTTGAATGGCATGCAGATCATCGGCAGGGAAACCGTCATCGTCTTCGATCTCATCAAAGCGACTGTAAGCCTTATGGATCTCCTGCATATTGGAGTCGAAGAGGAAGAATTTTTTGTTGGTTTTCCCGATATCGAATATGGCGGTAACTTTCATTAGGACGGTTGACGGTTAAGGGTGGATGACAGTTGCCGGTTGGTCGGTTGCCGGTTATCTCAAATTGACCGACCAGCCAATTGACCAACCGGCAACCGGCAACTGACTACTACAATCCCGTAGCTACAGTTTTGGAACCTCTTTCCTTGATAAGTTCCTTACGTACCTGCAGGTCCCGGAAAAGTTGCAGTGGTTGCAGGGCTCCGCCGTTGCGTTTGCGCGCCTCGGCCACCAGAGCGCGCACATCCGTGCGATAGGCATCCTGCAGCAATTCCTGGCAGGTAACCGTATCGTTAGCCAATTGGGCTTCATCCAGGGCTTTGCGATCCACCAACAATGCCTGAGCGTAGGCGATCAGAATAGCTTCAACTGATTGCAGCAGATCTTCCAGCGGATCTTTCACATTATGGGAAGCATCGATCATCCAGCCGAGTCCGGTTTTGTGATCCATACCGCGGGCGTCCATTCCCTCGATCAATTCGTTGAAGATCAGGAACAACTGATACGGCTTGATGGCACCAACCGTCAGATCGTCGTCCCCGTATTTACTGTCGTTGAAATGGAAGCCGCCGAGTTTGCCTTCCATTAGGAGCAGGGCTACGATCTGTTCGATATTGGCGTTGGGCAGGTGGTGCCCCAGATCCACCAGCGTATAAGCCTGTTTTCCCAACTTGGAGGCGTAAAGCAATGACTGGCCCCAATCCCCTACCGTCATGGAATAGAAATTGGGTTCAAAGGCTTTGTATTC
>JAGQXH010000510.1 GCA_020436695.1 Lewinella sp.
CGCCGCCCGGTAATTCCAGCCTTCAATTCGATTTTCTGGCTTCCTTCAGTAGTCTAAGGCGACTTGTGCCTTCCCTTTTTGAAAATCAACGCCCGGCCCTGGGATCATTTATTACCTATTTCCTACTGGATGAGACTCAGCCTTTAGAGACGGTAACCCACCAAATTGAAACGGCTATCAACAAGGATCAGGAAGATAAAACCAGCATCTTTCTCAAAACACTGCCGGATATTTATTTCAGTGAAACCACACAACGAAAACTGGGGCTGTTTGCCGGGATCGCACTGCTGGTATTGTTGTTGGCCATCGTCAATTACGCCGGCCTCACCACTGCCAGATCTATGGAACGGGCCCGGGAAGTAGGCGTTCGAAAAACACTGGGAGCGCTGAGGGTGCAATTGATCGGCCAGTTTTTCGGCGAATCGGCACTGATGGTAATGCTGTCATTCATCGGTGCGCTTCTGGTCAGTTGGCTGGGTATGCCCGTAGTCAGCCGACTGGCGGAAACCCGTATGGATTTTCAGGTATTCTACCAACCCGGTCTACTGCTGGCTATTGGACTGATACTGGGGTTAACTATTTTTCTGGCAGGGAGTTATCCGGCTTTGGCACTTTCCCGTTTTCTACCCGCCGGCGTGTTGCGTGGAGGGCGCAGTAACGGGCTCCGTGGTGAACGAACCCGGCGAGTGCTGCTGGTTTTTCAATTTGTCATTTCGGCGGGACTGATCGTGTGCAGCCTGGTGATGCAGGCTCAGATGCGCCATTTGGGAAATCGCGATCTGGGATTTAATCAGGATCAGTTATTGGTCATCCCTTTCGAACCTGCACAGGAAGGCGCTTTCGGATCATTAAAAGCTACCTGCCTGCAAGAACCCGGCGTGGCCAGTGCCGGTATTTCCACAGCTGTACCTTTTCAGATGGAAGGTACCAGTTTGTTTTTTGTGCAAACTCCGGAGGGCGATCCTATTTCCCTGTATTTCGTCAGTGTGGATCACGATTTTCTCTCAACGCTTGGTGTCAATTGGTCCCAGGGTACTTTAGCCGGGCCTACTCTATTCGGCAACGGCAAACGGGCACTCATTAATGAAACTGCTTTTCGGCAGATGGGACTGAAAACCGGCTTGGGAGAGCACATCCTGCAATCGCTCGGTAAGGAAGAAAACCAGGGATACGAGATTACGGGTATATTCAAAGACTACAGTTTCTCTGATTATAAAAATCCGGTGGGACCACAGGTTTTGTTTGAAATGAATGAAGCTGATAGTCGTAATATAACCAGGCCCGCCTATCTTACCCTGCGCCTGGAGGCCGGAGTGGAGATCCGTCCAATGATCTTCCGGTTGGAAGAAATATATGATGGGTATCAACCCGTCAAACCCTTTGAATTTTTCTTTGTAGACGATCAATACCAACAACTGTACAGCTCCGAAACGCGCACCGCGAGCCTGTTCAATCTTTTTACCCTGCTCGCCATTTCCATCGCCTGTCTTGGGCTGTTTGGCCTGAGTGCATACCTGGCCGAAAGGAGGACCAAAGAGATCGGTATCCGCAAAGTTTTTGGCGCAACGGTGGCTCAACTGGTTGGCTTGCTCTCTAAAGATTTTATCTATCTCATGGGGATTGCCCTGGTGATCGCCTTACCGCTGGCCTGGTATTTCATGAATCGCTGGCTGGAAGATTTTGCTTTCCGTATCGAATTGGATTGGTGGCTGTTTGCACTGGCTGCAGGCCTGGCTCTTGGCATTGCTTTCCTGACGGTGAGTTTTCAGAGTGTCAGAGCGGCTTTGATGAATCCGGTAGAGAGCCTTAGAAGTGAGTAGGTGAGCAAGTGAGTTGGTGAGGGAGGCCATTCACTCCGGTCCTGTTTGACCGCATTGCCATATTGCAGCATCAATATACCCCGACTATGATAAAGAACTATCTGAAGATCGCAAGAAGGTACCTCTGGAAACACCAGCGGTTCGTACTGGTTAATCTTTTCCTCACAGTCGCCGACTTGTACTCTCAGCTTTCATTGAGTGTGATCAAACGGCTTAAGGAGATCACCATCCGGCGGATACTTGGGGCCAATTCCATGCAGATCGCTTATTTGCTGAACAGCAACTTCCTGCTTATTGTCGGTCTGAGCCTGATGGTGGGAGGCATTGGCGGCCTTGCCATTACCAAAGTGTTGCTCGACAGTATTTTCCGCATCCACGTTGGCGTGAGCTGGTCTACGGTAATTGCTGCGGCCGGAGCGATCATGTTAATCGTCCTGCTGACGATGGCTGGTCGTCTGATAGGAGCCGTGACGGGTAACCCGGTGAAGTTTTTAAGAAGTGAGTGATTGATCCTGTGATGTTGTGATGCGCGGAGAAAGGGAAGTTATAATGGAGGCATGAATCCGCGGATTATTCCAGTGGTGGAAAGTAAATGCCTGCAAGTATTGAGGAATGAATGTTTTTAGCCTGACTTACGACTAAAAGACTTATGACTTACGACTAAAACAAAACCTATGCTTTTCAATAACATCAAGATCGCGTTTCGCAGCCTGCGGCGGCAGCCGTTTTACAGCAGCATTAATATTGGCGGGCTTACCCTGAGCCTGGTAGTAGGGTCTTTGATGTTGTTGTGGGTATGGGAGGAAGTGAAGATCAACCGCTTTCAGGTTTACGGGGATCGTTTGTATAAAATGTACATGGGCTTTTATGATGCCAATGGTGAACTGGCCCCCTGGGCAACCGTTTCTTACCCGCTTAGTCAGGCTGGTAAGGAAAAAATACCCGAAGTAGAAGATGTCGTTACCATGACCCGGCCCGAAGAAGTGAAAGTGAGCTGGGAAGGGCGGGAAATCAAAAGTCAGGGCATCGATGCCACTATGAACTTTTTTGACTGGATGTCTTTCCCTCTGCTGAAGGGTGGTTTTGATCGTAAGGAGTCTGCGGTGCGGCAAATGGCTGTTTCCCGTAGTATGGCGGAGCGTTTATTTGGCCAAAACTGGCAGCAGGCGGTATTGGGCGAAGCGGTGAAGATCGGTGACGATGATCCTGTCCCGGTGGTAGCTGTTTTTGAGGATGTCCCCACCTATTCTACGCTTCAGTTTGACTTTGTTACTAATATTGGCCCCCGGGCAGCCGGGGAGCAAGCAAACTGGGGGAATCATTTTTTTAATTCCTATTTGTTACTCTCTGATCCGGAAATGAAAGAGGAAGTACAGGAAAAGATAACGGATATCTACGTCAACAGCCCCGCTTATGACGATGGAGAGTTTGTGATCCTGCAATCGCTGCGCGACCAGTATCTGTATTCGAAATTCGATGCCACCGGGCAGGCCATCGGCGGCCGCATCGAATACGTACGTATCTTCTTTTTTGCCGCCTTGTTCCTGCTCATCATCGCCTGCGTGAATTTTGTAAATCTGGCAACGGCCCGGGCATCTAAACGCGCCAAGGAGATCGGCGTCCGCAAAGTAGTCGGAGCGCCTCGCATGGCGCTGATCCGGCAATTTCTGACCGAATCGAGTGTGATCACGCTGCTGTCCTTGGCTTTGGCGCTGGCTGTTGTGGTGATCCTGTTGCCATCGGTACGGCGTTTTACCGGTCAGCCTATGGAACTGAATTTGACTTCCCCTATCCTCTGGCTGTCCCTGTTAGCGCTGGCTTCGTTCACGGCAATTCTGGCCGGGGCTTATCCGGCATTGGCCCTTTCTTCTTTTCGCATAAAAAATATCCTGCAGGGAAAGCTGATGGATAAAGTTGGGTACAGGAAGATCCGTAGTGCACTGGTTGTCTTTCAATTCGGACTTTCCTTTTTTCTCATCGTGGGAGCGCTGGTGGTGCAACGTCAGATCCAGTTTATAAAAAATAAAAACCTTGGGCTGGAGCGGGAAAACGTGATCCAGGTGCCCCTGGAGGGAGCGGCCCGGGACAAATATGAGGTAATCGAAACCGAGCTGCAAAACAGCCCGGGCATTCGTTCCGTCAGTCGCCTGTCCGAAAATCCACTGGAGGTCCATATTCGACATAATGGTGTCGATTGGCCCGGCAAAGCCCAGGGCGATTGGAAGATCCATTTTGATGTCATTATGACGGAAGAGAACTTCCCGGAAACCTTTGGTACTGAAATGGCCGCCGGACGATTTTATCAGACAGGGCAGCAGGCTGATTCCAATGCCGTGGTGATCAATGAAACGGCTGTTGCCGTGATCGGACTCGAAGATCCGGTTGGTAAGCGCATCAATGTTGCCGGAGAAGACCGCGAGATCATCGGGGTGATCAAGGATTTCCATACCATGTCGCTCTATCAGGCCATACCACCGGCCATTATCCAGAAGCCGCAATCGTGGAACAACCAGCTATTTGTGCGCACCGAGGCCGGGAAAACGGCGGAGGCGATCGCCGCACTTGAGGAAACGATGGCATCGGTGGCCCCGGACGAGAAGCTGGAATACACTTTCCTGGACGAGAGTTATGCTCGTCAGTACAAGAGTGAAGCTTTGATGGGGTCCCTGGCCAACTGGTTTGCTCTCTTTTCGCTTATTATTTCCTGCGTTGGTATGCTAGGTCTGGCCACTTTCTCCGCAGAGAATCGCAGTAAAGAGATCGGTGTGCGACGAGTGCTGGGGGCCACTGTATTCCAGATCGTTCAATTGCTGTCCCGCGATTTTGTGCGGCTGATATTTCTGGCCGCTCTGCTGGCTTTGCCGCTGGCATTTCTCTTCAGTCGTCAATGGCTGGGGCAGTTCGCCTATCACGCCAATGTTGCCTGGTGGGTATTCGGCCTGGCATTCGCCCTGATGATGATCATCAGCGTGTTGACGGTAGGGATGCAAAGCTTTAAGGCGGGGATCGTCAACCCGGTGGAGAGATTGAGAAATGAGTAATTGATGCTGTAATACTATAATGCTGTGATGTTTTGATGCAGTGATGAGCAGTACAAAATTTCATAGGATGGACTCGTACTAATCGGTTATCAGCTTTCATCAGGATCACAGGATTACAACATCACAGCATCACAGAATCAAAAACCATGATAAAGAATTACCTGAAAGTAGCTGTCAGAAATCTCCTCAAACAGAGAGGATTATCCCTGATAAACATTCTGGGTTTGTCGCTGGGACTGGCATGTTTCAGCATGTTCCTCTTGTATGCGGTTAACGAACTGACCTACGACCGGCAGCACGAAAATGGGGCTAACATCTTTCGTGTATATCGCTGGACAGAACCCTTAGACGGTTTGGAAGCTCGTGGGGATGCGCATCTGCCCATGCCCCTGGGGCCGGCTATGAAAGAGGACCTGCCGGATGTGGAAGCCTACGTTCGTTTTCGTACGGCCTGGGGGCAGGATTTTGTCCGGGCCAATGGTCAGATACAGCGCGAATTTATCACTTTTGCCGACCCCAATGTCTTCAATGTATTCAGCTTTCCAATGAAATACGGTGTGCCGGAAACTGCTTTGGATGAACTACAATCCATCGTATTGACAAAAAGTACCGCTATCCGTCTGTTTGGGGAAGAAAACCCCACCGGAAAAACCCTGGATATCAAATTGGAGGATAGTTTCCAGCCCTTTACCGTGACAGCGGTAGTGGAAGATATACCTTCCAATTCTACCATTGATTTTAATGTACTGGCCAATTATCAGTACCTGGCTTCCAAAACGAGAAGCGGTGAACGCTATCAGGGCAACTGGAATCGCTCGGCTTTTATGACTTTCGTCCAGCTAAAACCCGGTAGCGGATTGCCCAATGCACCGGATCGCTTATCAGCTTTTCGCAAAAAATACTATCCGGATGAAGAGAAAAATCTGCGCGAGGAAGGTCGCTGGACCGAAGCCGGCGCTCCGGTCAATTACCGCCTGCAGCCCATCACCGAAATGCATACCAATACAGCTATTCCCGGAGGATTTACCCGCGCTATTGATCCGAAGAATATCTGGATACTGCTGAGTATTGCGGCCGGTGTGTTGCTTATTGCCTGCATCAATTTTACTACTTTGTCCATCGGCCGCTCGGCCGGCAGGGCCCGTGAAGTGGGTGTTCGCAAAGTAATAGGCGGGAGCCGCAAGAGCCTGACAGCCCAATTTCTGACCGAATCCCTACTCCTGGCGGTGCTTTCTTCGGGTATCGGCCTGGGATTGGTTTATCTGCTGTTGCCGGCTTTCAATCAAATGGCCGACCGGGAACTGGTATTTTCCATGAAGCAATACCCCGAGCTGGGTTGGCTGATAGGCGGCCTGACCCTGCTCGTCGGCTTACTGGCCGGCAGTTATCCGGCAATTGTGATGTCCGGTTTCCGACCGGTAGAAGTATTGAAAGCCAAAGTGCGCCTGAACGGTGCCAATCTTTTCACCAAATCACTGGTCACCTTCCAATTCGT
>JAGQXH010000511.1 GCA_020436695.1 Lewinella sp.
CGATGTCCCACATCACCGATTCCACCAGATCCTGATTCGGATAACTGACCGACACCTCGAACTCCGTGCCGCTGCAGATCGGGGCGATGGGGTCCAGCATTACTTCCGGCAGCGCGCTGATCTCGATCGAACCGGTCCAACTATCCCCCCCACACTGATCGTTAGCTACACCGAGTGTTACTTCGTAGACCCCGGTTTCAGTAAGCATAAAGGAAGGGTTCTTTTTATCGGACTGATCAATGGTTACCCCATTCAGGCTGACGGTCCAAAGAAAACGGATGTCACTACCGGAGGAATTATTCTCCGGGCTCAGCGTGAAGGGGGCACACCCGAAATCAGGAATTGCGGCGTCGGCAATGATCCCTTCCAGAATTCTGAAATTAGCTTCATCCGTGGTAGTACCGCAACTGTTCGTGGCGGAAAACTGCACCGTATAGGAATCCCCGTTGGCAATATTATAGGTCACATTACCCGGCACCAACTGATCCGAAGCGGAAGGAGAAACAGCTCCGGGAAAAGACCAGCTGTAGCTGGTGATTGAATTATTACAAACCTCCACGCCGGCCGTCGGAGTGAGTATGGCATTACCGTTAACCCCTTCACATAAATTCGGCAGGGAGTCGATGGCAATATCCGGCTTATCACCTACGCTGACCGGCATTTCCGATTCGGCTACTTCCGTACAGTGATCGTTGCTTACCGTCAATTTGATGAGATAGTCTCCCGATTTGGTAAACAGGAAAACGGCCGTCTCGTCATTTTCTGTGGTAATTCGGTGTCCATCGGCTTCTTCGTGGCAGTCGGCACCGACAAATTCCGAAGACCATACATAGGTAGAAGGAGAGCAGTCGTTCAGGTTGACCGATTCATTCGTAGCCGTCACCGTCAGACCGTTTTCTACGCAACCGTCGCTCTTATCCAAGGTAAAAACGGCATCTGGCCGGGCCAGCACACAAATCTGCATCGTATCGGATGCGGTACAACCGTTCTCGTCGGTGAAGGTATAGGTCAGTGTATAAGTCCCGGGCTGACCGGTCTGCACCTGACCTCCGGCATTCACGATCTCCCCGGACCATTCCCCTCCGGGGCCGGCAGGGGTAGCTCCAAGCAACTGAAAAGGCTCCCCGACACAGATGATCTCATCCGGGCCGGCTTCAACGACCGGTAGCGGATTAACCACCAGAACTGCAGTATCCTTACTGACGCAGCCGTTCACATCCGTACCCGTTACGATGTATTGATAGGTCCTGACCTGGGTCGGCGTCGCCGTCACCCGGTCCCCGGTGGTAGCATCCAGAGTGTTGCCGTCATCCATCCAGGTGAACGTTTCCGCACCCGTCACCCGGAAACGCTGCGTACCGTCGATACAGATCGAGGCTTCGGCCGGATCAATAACTACCGGCGGCAAGGCAAAAATGTCGACATTAATCGCTCTGGAATTAAAACAGCGCGAGGCGCTGTTGGTCACTACCAGCGTATATACTCCTGAGGCCTCGATGGTGACATCTTTGATCTCCGGGCTGGCCTCCGCAGAAGTGAAGCCGTTGGGTCCTGTCCAGCTGAATTCCAACCCTACCGTATCCGAAGTGATCTCCAGTTTCAAGGTTTTACCGGCGCATAGGGGTGCATTAGAGGCCAGAGTCGGGGCCGGCGGCGGGGCACTGATCTGTACATTGGTGGAGGTAGTGGTCGAGCCGCACGCACCGGTTGTAGTTAGTGTGACCTTAAAGGTTTGGATCTCACCGTTGGTACCGGTATAATTGAAGCGAACCGGATCGGGAACTTCCTGGGTACTCATGCCGGGCGTGCCGTTCTCAAAAGTCCATTTGAAAGTCGGGGGCGTATCATCGTTACAAGAGGATGATTGCGTCTGGTCGAGCTCAAACTGAATCTGTGCATTCCCGCAAAATATGGAATCGATGGGCAAGATAGTCGAACGGGGCGCATCAGCAATGGTCACAAAGGAAGTATCCGTATCGGTACCACATTGGTTCATGGTAGTTAATACAATCCCGTAGACCCCCGATGTATTGAATCTGTATCTGACATCATTCGGATTACCGGTAGGTAAAGAATCTACATCGGGGACCTCTGTACAATTGGATTCCTGCAAAAATACTGACCAGATATATTTGGTTTGGGAGGTGTCACAACTTTCCAGCGTATTCGAGGTATTGGTGGCGGTAAACGTAGAGGAGGTATTTATGCAGCCGGCAACATTGGGTGAAAGCGTGAAGTCGGCGACGGGAAAAGGGACAACGCAGATCTTTTTTCGAATGGTATCGGCAGCACAACCGGTCTTGACCAGAGGTTGATAAATAAGGGTAATGGTGTATGAACCGGCTTCGTCAAATCTGGCGGAGAAGTCTTCACTATCGAGATCACCGGAAATGATCTCATAACCGCTATTAGGCGATATGGACCATTTAGATATCATTCTGTCGGTACAACCTCCGGCATAATAAAGCGCCTTGATCGATGAATCCCTGAATTCAAAGATACTTCCTTCACACTGGGTAGGAGCAGGTAATATTTGAAAGTCGGCCTCAGGCGGGCTACTTACTTCCACGGTCCCCGTCAGGATGGTCGGTTGGGTGATACCCAGTTCGGTACAAGTATTGGAAGCCACAAAGGTCACGGTGAATTGCCCATTCAGGGCCGTGAATTCCGGATCGCACGAACTCTTGGTGAACAGGTGTTCATAAACCGGCGGATTGGGAGGATGCTGGATGACCACACCCGGGGTACCGTCATCAACCGATATTTCATACCGCGTACCGGGTACATTATTTTCAAAATCACGTAATGGAAATTCCAGCTTCTGCGGCACACAAGCCTGATCATTGATAAAACTGACCCCCAGTTTGGGCTTACCCCCGTTGAAAAATGGAAAGGTCCTCCGGGCGATGCACTGGTTATCCCCCCTGACGGTCACCACGATGTCGAAAGAACCGACGTCGTTATAGAGATGGTCAATTCTATTAATGGAATTTTCTTCGCTTATGGCAGTGCCATCCCCCCAATCGATGCTGTAATGTGCATTGGTAGCGGCGGTACTGGAGACGTTTAGTAAGTCCAAGTTGTATTTAGGATCGGTTATGGTGGCATCGCAATTAGCAAACGGTCTAAGGGTCTGGGGGGTTTGAAAATCCACATCCGGAAGATTGCCGACGGTAAAATTTACCGTTTTGGTCATCTCTGCATTACAATTCCCGCCACTTACGGTGAGCGTCACTTCAAAATCCTGCTGACCGGAATCGGTGAAAAAGACATGTGTCGGCGTCCTTTCCGTCGATTTGGGGGTGTTGTCACCAAAATCCCACGAATAGTTCAGATTATTATTTCCGGAGACTGGTGTAAAAGTGATAGAGTTGCAGGATGCCGCATAGTCAAAATCAGCAGTGCAATTGTTTTGTGCCAGGCCTTTGGAACCGAGCAGGATCAAAATAGCAATGCTCACTTGGTTAATAACAGGGGGAAAAAGCTTCATATTGACTAGATCAATTACTTGATGGAACAATTATTGAAAAAAGGATACGCTAAAAGTTGACCGGGCATTCTCCATCGTAAAGCCGGTAATTGGCGGGGATGGCACACTCCCTGTTTTTGTCGCTGTTAAAATTGATCCTCATGTTGAGTTCCAGAACGCCCAGTGTTTTACTGGAGTCCAGCCCACTCATATTGACATCATAAGAGAATCCGATAACCAGATCACTGGCATCGATCTTGTCTAGAAAATAGGATCGGTGTTTACTGAGCGCACGCACACTGACGCCCGTACTCAGGATCAGGGTACGGGTGTTTGCAGCCAGCGTTTGTCCCTTACTGAAAGGATTGGTCTGGTAAAATGCCCCCAGATAAAAATTATTCTGAAGCACGTAGAAGCCGACGGATAAGAGGCTGAGGTCTTCCTGCAAATCCAGCCGGAACTGCGGCGCAAAGGTGAAATAGTTTACGGTTTTGGCGTGCGGTTTATTGAAAAAGGCGGCCCCGGCGTGGACGGTCACTCGCATCGGGTAGTGATACTCCGCAGCGGCTTCGCGCAAGCTGACGTCCGGCCGGTTGATATTCGAAAAGCTGATACCCAGCACCTGCTGATTTCCCAAAACTTTCCTCCTACCTTGCTGGTAGCGCACCGAACCGTCGGAAAAACGCCGGAATAAAATACCGGCCCCCAGCACCGGATACCAGGAGCTACTCAGGCCGACATCGGATAGTTGCGTTCTATCGAGCCCCAGAATGGGGTCCAAATAATCGGAATAGATCAGATAATTACTGCCCAACCGCCGGTGGGACATGCCAAACCTACCGCCGATCGTAATATCATAACGGGTATGCTTGGATTGGTCGACCATGAGATTGAAACTGGCCGCGAGCCCTGCTCCCTCGGTTCGCAAGGGAGCCGCTCCGGCATCGTCCCGGTGGGCCATCACGGCTAACCCGAAATTGCCGCCATATAAGCACGGCAGATTCATATCTACGGTGGCATCGTAAGTGCGGAAGCTTCTGGAAAAGGTACCGATATTGCCGTCGGGAATACCAAACCACTGATCGCGGTAATTTATCGTAACGGTGGTACCGTTATCAAAGCCGGCATAGGCCGGATTGAGATAAACCCGGTTGGCATAGAATTGGGAAAAATGGGGATCCTGACCAAAAACACAGGCCTGAAATAGGACCATAACAGCAGAGAGTGTCGTTAATACTTTCATATAACCGAGTTCAAATTTATTTCCAGTGACAAATTATAAGACTTTATCTAATATCGCAAAAGAATCCCAACTATTAACTTGATAAATCAGTGCATGGATTTTTTTTCAGGTATTCCGGAATACGGATCAGCACTGCTGTAGATCATCACCGTCTAAATGATTAGTTTTCTAGTGATCTACCCGGAACAATCGACAGATTTTGCGGCAAGAGTGAACAATTATCAACTCCGCCACCTTATGGTTACATAATGTCAACCTAAAGACCTATCTGTCATGAAAATCATTCTTCTCCCGGCAGTCCTACTGTTGGCTGTGATGCGACTCCCCGCCCAGATTGATCTCCAACTGGACCTCGTGTCCGATGCATTCGGTGCAGTAGTAGATATCAGCCATGCAGGTGACGATCGACTTTTCATTGTGGAACAGGTGGGACGCATTCAGCTTTTACAGGCAGACGGGAATGTCAATCAAACACCATTTCTCGACATCATCAACAAAGTAGGGAGTGGCGGCGAACGGGGACTGCTGGGCCTGACCTTTCACCCCATGTACGCGGAGAATGGATACTTCTTTGTGAATTATACCGACAAGGACGGCAACACCGTAGTGTCGCGTTACAAGGTATCTGCCGGCGATCCTGACTTGGCCGATCCGGCATCGGAAACCGTTTTGCTTACCCTCGATCAGCCGGAAGGCAATCACAATGGCGGCGAACTCAACTTCGGCCCGGATGGGTATCTTTATATTGCCACCGGAGATGGCGGAGGAGCGGGCGACACCCGTGACTATGCCCAAAATACGACGGTCCCTTTTGGCAAGCTCCTGCGGATCGATATAGATAATGGTACTGGTACCGGTCCGGATTATAGTTTTGGCAGTGGCTATACTATTCCAGCTTCCAATCCTTTAGTCGATGGTACCGGCGGCACGCTGGATGAAATTTGGGCGGTGGGCTTACGCAATCCATGGCGCTTTAGTTTCGACCGGCTTACGGGCGATCTGTGGATAGGCGATGTAGGACAGGCCGACTGGGAAGAGATCGACCTTGAACCCGCCGGCAGTACGGGAGGAAACAACTACGGCTGGCGTTGCTACGAAGGAAATGAAAGCTATAATTCAACGGGTTGCAGCCCGGCTTCCGCTTATACTTTCCCGGTTTACGAATACGGCCATGATGTTGGCTGTTCGATTAATGGCGGCTATGTCTATCGCGGTACGGATTATCCCCTACTCTATGGCCTGTATTTATACAGCGATTATTGCAGCGGCAGGATCTGGTCACTGGAAAGCGTGGACGGCAGTTGGGTCAACGAAGAATTGCTTCAAGTTACGGGTGCCGGTTTCGTGACTATGGGTGAAGACTATCAGGGAGAATTGTACCTGGGCAGTCAGGATGGAGCTGTTTACCGGCTCATGGATGCTACCTGCATAAACGATCTGCCCGACCTCTTACTGGACGAGTCACCCATTCCCACCGACACCTATTTTGCCGGCGATCTGCTGACTGCCAGCGCCACGATAGAAGCTGAAACCAGTGTCATTTTTCTGGCTGCCGGTGTCATCTCCCTTCAGCCGGGGTTCCGGGCGCAGGCCGGCAGTAGCTTGCAGGCCCGCAACGA
>JAGQXH010000512.1 GCA_020436695.1 Lewinella sp.
CAGAAACCGGCCCAAAGCTTCCTGCGCGTTTACTTCCACCTGCACACTGGCTTGAAGGCTTTGGATAAAACTTACATAGTCGATGGCCCCTTCGCGGTAGGCCAGCATACTACCCTCTAACTGTTCTCTCGAAAGAGGAAGCGCCTCCTGTTGATAAAACTGCCACGAAGCAGACCATTTCCGGTATTGCTGCTGAAGCGCCCGGTATTCCGCATTTAATTCAAGGCGATCCTGCCGGTAATCCTGCACTGCAATTTGGGTTTGTATCTCAGCGGCCTGTATTCTGGCTTTCTCCGGCTGAGCGAACAAAGGAATACTGACACCAAGTTGAAACTGATGAAAAGGAATTTGTCCGCCGATACTTTGCAGCCCGTATTGTGCATTCAAGCGGGGCTTGAGCGCTGCTTCCGCCACTTTCCGCTCTGCTTCCGCGACCAGGATGCGCTGATTCGCTAAGCTTAAGGCCGGATGATTATCCAGGCTATCCACGAGTGGGACCGGCTCCAGCCAGTCGGGTGAGGATATCATGGATACGGTGTAAATGGTATCGCCGGCCAGCCAAAGGTTTAATCGTTGCAATTCAGTTGCATAATCATAAGCTGATTGTTCCAACAGTAAGGAGATTTGTTTGACCTGATTGGCAGCAGCCAGAAAAGCTAATCGGGAAGTTTCTTCCACTTCGTATTTCACCCGGGCGGCGCGTTGAAAATCCTGATAGATGGAATCAAGCCGGCTATACAGTAACCACTTGTTTCTGGCAACATAGGTGGCAAAGTAGGTCTCCTGCACCTTTTGGCGAATAGCTGTTTCACTGAGATCTACCGCCGCTTCGGCCAGCATTACCCTTTGTTGTTGCATAGCCCGTTTCGGGGCGATCCCAAATACATCAATATTTTGTTGCTGGGCACCAATGATATTATATACCCCACTACTGCCTTTACCTAATTCTTCAGCACCGGTAAAGATTTGCGTATTACCCAGATCGTAAGCGGTCTTTTCCAGTGCTTGCTGACGGGTGACTTCCAGGCGGGCCGCCTGTAGTTTCGGATAATTTGCCAGGGCTTGTTGCGTTGCCTCTTGCAGTGAAATATCAGGGAAGGTGTCAACAATCTGAGCCAGGCCGTTGACCGGCAACAAGGCCGTCAGTCCGACCATGAGCAGTAGCGTTGTTGCTACTTTACGCGCGCCACTGAAACCCAAACTGCGGGTTTCTGTCCAGCGGTACAAAATGGGTAGTACGAATAAGGTAAGCAGTGTTGAAGTGATCAAACCGCCGATCACCACCGTAGCCAGCGGGCGTTGCACCTCTGCTCCGGCGGAAGCAGATAAAGCCATGGGCAGGAACCCCAGTATATCGGTAAGTGCGGTCAGCAGGATCGGGCGAATTCTTCGACGTGCTCCGGTTTTGATCCGATCTTCCAGCTCGGTCATTCCTTCTTCCTTGAGCTCGTTCCAGCCGCTGATCAGTACCAGGCCGTTCAGTACAGCCACCCCGAAGAGCACAATAAAACCCACTCCGGCCGAAATACTAAAGGGCATGTCTCGCAGCCAAAGGGAGAATACCCCGCCAATGGCCGCCAGCGGAATGGCCATGTAGATCATCATGCTCTGCTTGAATGAGCGCAGCGCAAAAAATATAAGCAAAAAGATCAAGGCTAATGCAATCGGTACCACTACCTGTAGGCGCTGGGTAGCCCTTTCCAGATTCTCAAAGGCACCGCCGTAGCGGATGTAATAGCCGGGGGGTAACTGTAATTGGGCCTCCAGCTTCTGCCGAATCTCTTCCACCAGGGATTTGACATCCCGGCCCCTGACATTAATCCCCACGTAAGTCCTTCGATTGGTATTATCCCGGCTGATCTGCATCGGACCGGGTTCGTAGCTGATATCAGCCAATTCTTTAAGTGGGATCTGTGAGCCGGATGGCGTGTTGATATAGAGGTTTTTCAGATCGTTGATATTGGTTCTGTGCACGGAATCCAGACGAACGACCAGATCATACCTTTTCTCTCCCTCAAAGATCACTCCGGCTTTAGCCCCGGCAAATGCACCTTCGATCACACTATTGATGTCGTTGACATTCAAACCGTACTGGGCTAGTTTCTCCCGGTCGTGGTTGACTGTCATCTGCGGCAATCCGGTAGTAGCTTCCACTTTCATATCTCCCACTCCGGGAACGGTAGCGATAATCCGGCCCATTTCTTCAGCTTTTTCAGCCAGTAGTTGCAGATCTTCTCCGTAGAGCTTAACGGCTATATCTTCACGTACGCCGGTAAGCAATTCATTAAATCGCATCTCAATCGGCTGGGTAAACTCGTAGTTTACGCCGGGGACCATATTGAGCTTTTCCTTCATTTTTGCAATGAGCTCCTCTTTAGTTTGTGCCGAGATCCATTCGTCTTTAGGTTTGAGTAAAACAAAACAGTCTCCGATATCCATCGGCATCGGATCGGTGGGTACTTCGGCTACCCCAAAACGAGTCATGGCGTGTTCTACTTCCGGGAAATTTTCGAGCAGGATGCGTTCGATCCTGGTGGCCGTCTCGATGCTTTCTGAGAGGGCGCTACCCGGTTTCAGAATGATGTGAAAGGCGATATCCCCTTCATCCAGTTGCGGGATAAATTCTCCTCCCATGCGGCTAAAGGCAAAAATGGTGAGCACAAATAAAGCAATCGCCGACCCGATGATGATGATCGTTCGCTTGAGAACCCCAGACAGTACCTTTTCATATTTATCTTCGATCCAAAGAACGATCCGGTCGCCCCATGACTGCCGCTCGGCCTTTCCTACCCGAATGAATAAGGCTGAGATCATCGGCACATAAGTCAGGCAAAGGATCATCGCGCCAAGCATGGCAAACATGAAGGTTAAGGCCATCGGCTGGAACATTTTTCCTTCTACACCTTCCAGAAACAGAATAGGCAAAAACACGATCAGAATGATCAACTGACCGAAAAAGGCAGCGTTCATCATTTTGCCGGCTGAGGTGCGAGCTACTTCATCTCGGGCCTGGGCATCCATCCTATTACCTTGACGCAAGCGTTGCACCATGAAGAATACTGTCCCTTCTACGATGATCACAGCCCCGTCTACGATAATACCAAAGTCGATAGCTCCCAGGCTCATCAGGTTGGCCCATACGTCAAAGGCATTCATCAGGATGAATGCGAAGAGTAGCGATAACGGAATGGTAGAGGCCACAATAAGCCCGCCTCGCCAGTTGCCCAACAGGAAAACCAGGACAAATATGACAATGAGTGCTCCTTCCATTAAGTTAGTAGACACGGTACTCGTTGTTTCAGCAATTAGCGTGCTGCGATCCAGGAAAGGTGCTATCGTTACACCTTCCGGCAGGGAGGTTTGGATCTGGGCGACCCGCTCTTTTACATCGCTAATTACTTGATTGGAATTAGCCCCTTTCAGCATCAGGATCATACCACCCACAGCTTCTCCTTTGCCATCTTTGGTAAAGGCTCCGTAGCGGACCGCCGTCCCAAACTTTACTTTGGCTACATCTGCGATACGGATGGGGATATTATCTACCGTTTTGACTACGATGTTTTCGATATCCTGGATACTACGGGCCAGGCCTTCTCCCCGGATAAAATTCGCCTGGTGGTTTTTTTCGATATACGCTCCACCGGTATTTTGATTGTTGCGCTCCAGCGCATCAAAAATATCGGTAATAGTTAGGTCTATCGCCCGCAATTCGTCGGGATCAACAGCCACTTCATACTGTTTGAGTTTTCCGCCGAAAGCATTGACTTCCACCACTCCTGGTACCATAGCCATCTGCCTGCGTACGATCCAATCCTGGATACTGCGCAGTTCCATGGCGGAATACTTGTCAGCGTAGGCTTCCTCCACTTCAAGGGTATATTGGTAGATCTCACCGAGGCCGGTTGAGATAGGCCCCATGAACGATTCCCCAAAGCCGGCAGGGATCTCTTCTTTAACCATCGCCAATTTCTCATTGACTAGCTGTCGCGGCAGATAAGTGCCCATATGGTCTTCAAAAACGATAGTTACTACGGAGAGCCCGAAACGGGAAACGGACCGGATCTCCAAAACTCCCGGCAAGTTGGCCATAGCCACTTCTACCGGATAGGTAATAAATTGCTCGATGTCTTCGGTACTCAGGTTTGGCGCTTGCGTAATCACCTGAACCTGATTGTTGGTGATATCCGGGACGGCGTCGATGGGTACTTTGGTCATGCTCCAGGTGCCCACTCCGATGAGCGCAAGCGTGAACAGACCAATGATTAGCTTATTCTTGACAGAAAAAGCAATAATTTGATCAATCATGTAAAATGTAAATGCTTTTGCAGCCGAATGCAGCAGCTAATAAAGAGGTGCCGAACTTTGATGGTGATCATCCTTCATAGGTTTGAAGGATTTACGACCAATGGAACTATTGAATAGATTTACATCTTGTTCAATGTACTTTGTCTTAGCACACTGTCTCTTTGGGAGCTACAGCATCCAACTTCAGGTTAAACCATACTAAAGAAATGGGCAGGGTCATAACCCTGCAAACAGGTTAACCCATTGATTTTGGCGGCTGCCAGATGTCATTTAGAGAAGTGAGATCCTTAAGTGAGGATTCTAGAGAGGAAGGATCGGAAAAGGAAATGGTCGCAGGAGAAATATCCAAATTAATTTTAGTCGGCGTGCGAACCGTGATTTGGCAACAACTACAGGTGCAAAGAGGGGAACAATGATCTGAGTAATCATTTTTGTGATCATGGTTTCCACCGGCATGTAACTCTACTCCAATCGTACTTTCCACATCAAAGACGCACCATCCCGCTTCATCCGCACAGGGCAGGGTAGCCAGGATAAAAATGTAAATGCTCAATATTGTGGAGATCCATTTCATGCGGCACAAAGGTACATATTAATAGAATGCAATGCAATTGCATCAACCTTGTATGATGCTTTTGAAAACCATTAATCTATATTGCAACTGCAACGAAAGGAGGAAATACCAAGGTCAAAACTTTCTAAATATCAATCTCAAATCCTTTATCCTTATCATCCCGATCTTTACTTTTGGTAGGGCGGGGAATACCTTTTGAAGCTTCCCTGAGTTTAGCAATTGTTTTAGACTGTGTCCGTTCTTTCGCATATTCCTGAGTACCGGCAACAAAACCTTCCGCAAAAGGAAGTTCCAGACCTTCAACCGCAGCAACCAGTTGCTTGGACAGGGTAGGGCGATGCTTCTCGATGATATAACCAGCATTGAAGCCTTCCAATATGTCTTTATCTGCATCCATTATTCCTTCGTTTTAGGACTGTTCTCAATAAAATCTATGATCGATCTCCGCCGGTAAAGTATTTTTTTCCCTCCCATGATTCTTCTAAAATCTATATTTCCTGAATCCCGGTACTTCTGAAAAGTCGTTTTAGAAGTGATTCTTAGCAATCGCATAGCTTCCTTCTCATCAACAAATGGGACCATGTCATCCTCGCGGATCTCCTTGGCCAATTCCTTCACCAGAGTTTTGAAGGTCTCAGATTCCAAGCAAATGATTGGTACGTTGGTGGCAAAATCAGCCATGAACCAGTAGTTAGATTTGTATCTAACAAAAATAGAAAATTCTGAGAGACCGGAAAATTAAGAGAGATTTCTAACAAACTCCTCACAAGAAGTTACCTTTCCCTTCCCCACCCCCATAAATTAATTTTGCAAGCCTTAGATAAATATTGTTTAAGCATTTGCTTAAATACTTAAGACTAGATACCTTTGCCTTTCAAAATGCAAAATCATGCCTACTGAAAACACATGTATCAGGATATTTGCCGATCAAGCACAGATAACAGCTTGCAAGAATAAGATTGCCGAACATGAAGCATCTTTTAATGCACTGTCAAATGTTTTGGCTCTCGCGGGCAATAGCGTTCGGCTTAAAATGCTGTACCTACTTTCAGAAGAAACCGAACTCTGCCCCTGTGACCTGTCAGACATTCTTGGAATGACGGTCCCCGCAGTTTCACAGCATTTGCGCAAAATGCGCGATGCCGACATTGTGCAAACCCGTAAGGACGGACAAACTATATTCTACGCTTTAAAAGAAGATCACCTATCGATCATCCAACCGTTATTTCATCATATTGACCACTCTAAAGATGCTTTGATATGAAACTCGCAAATAATATTTCCAGCTTGGGAATCATGACTGCAATTGCAGCGTCCTTATGCTGTATCACTCCGGTACTGGCTGCATTGGCCGGAATAAGCGGTCTGGCTTCCACTTTTTCATGGCTTGAACCTGCCCGTCCTTATTTTATAAGTGCGACTATTTTAGTACTGGGTTTTGCATGGTA
>JAGQXH010000513.1 GCA_020436695.1 Lewinella sp.
ATCCGGATATGCAAGACTGGGTGCGCTGGAATCAATTTTACACCTATCTGTTGCTGCGGCCGGAAGTCGATCCGGCGGTAGTGACCACTAAGCTACAGGTAATGGTCGAAAACCACCTGGATGCAGAACGGGCCGTACAGACCCATCCGTTTTTGCAACCCCTGACCAGTATTCAACTACATTCTAAACTGCACCGGGAGATAGCCACTAATTCGGATATCGCCTACGTTTACATTTTCAGCATCATTGCCCTGTTTATACTCGTTATTGCAGCGTTCAATTTTATCAACCTTTCCACGGCCCGGGCCATTCATCGTTCGAAAGAGGTAGTGATGCGCAAGGTGACCGGAGCCACCCGGCTGGCCCTGATCAAACAGTATCTGGGCGAGTCGTTTTTACTGGTGGGATTGGCCACCGTGCTGGCGGTCGTGTTGGCGGGAGCTTTCTTACCCAGATTGAATACTTTTCTGGATCGCGATCTATCGTTCGACTGGGTACATAATTATTGGCTGACGGGAGGATTGATCGGGCTTACTCTTTTAGTCGGGCTATTGTCAGGGGGCTACCCCGCTTTTGTGTTATCCGGGTTTCGTCCGGAGAAAATACTAAAGGGAGGGCGCTCCTTTGCCGGTAGTCCGCTGTTGCGCAAGAGCATGGTGGTTACCCAGTTTACCATTGCCACCTTCCTGATCATCGGAGCGTTGATCATCAGCGGCCAGTTGAATTATATTCAGAACAAGAACCTCGGTTTCAATAAAGATCAGGTCGTCGTGATCCAGTTGCGGGATCAGGAAAGCGTACGCCGGGCCGCCACGATCAAGGAAGAATTATTGGCGTTGAACGGAGTAGAGAAGGTATCTGTTTCCGCCAATCGCCCGGGAGGCAGCGACTACGGCGTTCCTTACGAAGCGGTTGGTCTGCCGAAAGATCAGCAGCCGGAGATGCGCTGTCTGGTAGTGGATCCCGATTTTCTGGATACGTATCAGATGAAATTGGCGGCCGGACGTAATTTCCAGGCAGATATGCCGACGGATAGTACGGCCTATCTGATCAATGAAACAGCGGCCCGGCAGCTGGGCTGGGAAGATCCCGTGGGGCAGCAGTTATCTATGCCAGCCGTTGGTCGTGGCCCAGGACCGATCGTTGGAGTAGTTAAAGATTTTCATTTTCGTTCTCTACAGGAGAAAATAGCACCGCTTTACTTTTTTATGGAAGCCGGATGGTATTCGGAAATTTCTGTTCGCCTAAAGGCCGATAACATCGATAAGACGCTGGCACAGATCGAGCAAAAATGGGCGTCATTCGAACCGGGCCAGCCTTTTGCCTATCGCTTCTTTGATGAGAGTTTCGATAGCCTGCACGAAGCGGAAGGACGTACGGCTACCATTATCCGCTGGTTTACGGCGCTGGCCATCTTTATTACCAGTCTGGGCCTGTTTGGGCTGAGCACTTATACGGCTGAGCGTCGTACCCGGGAGATCGGCATCCGAAAAGTATTGGGTGCCTCGGTCAGTAGTCTGGTCGGGATGTTATCCAAAGATTTTTTGTATCTGGTGATCCTAGGTTTTATCATAGCCGTACCGCTGGCCTGGCTGGGAGCGCGTCGTTGGTTGGCTGCTTATGCCTACCACATCGATATTAACTGGGAGTACTTTGCCGTGGCTGGAGTAGGGGCGGTAGTGATCGCTTTCATTACAGTGAGCTACCAGAGCTTGCGGGCAGCGCTATTGAATCCGGTGGAAACTTTGAAGAATGAATGAAATTTGAGTCGTAAGTCGGCAGTCCATCGATTGAGGGCTTAGTAAGAAAGGGAATGACATGATAGATAATGGCCTTTAGATCTGATCATTCTATCTTGCCGCTTTTCAATGTTAGCAACCATTCTGTTGACTTACGACTGAAGACTTACGACTGATAACTGGTTAAAAATATATCGGAATGCTGAAAAATAATCTCTTACTAGCTTTACGTCACCTCTGGCGGAACAAAATGTACACTGCCATTAACATCCTGGGGCTGTCCATTGGTATCACGGCCTTTCTGGTTATTGCGCTTATCGCCCGGTACGAATTGAGTTTTGATACTTTTCGGGTGGATCGTGACCAAATATACCGGGTATATTCTGAATTCAGTGGTGTATTTAGCGGGCAAAACCGGGGTATTGGTACGGCTGTAGCGCCTTGGGTAGATGAGCACGTAAGTGGGGTAGCGTATAAGGCTCAATTTTTTACGACTGGTGCAACCGCAAGTCCGCTCAACCCACAGGGTAAGGCCATGGATGAAGCCCGGCAAAATGATATCGCTGTTGTAGAGCCCGATTATTTTTCTGTGTTCTCGGACTATGAGTGGCTAAACGGCGATCCGGAAAGCTCACTTGCTGAACCTAACCAGGTAGTGCTAACCGCCAAAAAAGCCGAACAGTACTTTGGGGTAGTGAACCCCGTGGATGCGCTGGGTCGACAGATACAATACGGAGATGCTTCCATATTGACAGTGAGTGGCATTCTGGCTGATCTACCGGATAATACGGATCTGTACTTTAATGATTTTGTATCTATGGCCACCGTGGAAAGCGGCAACTGGGTACAAAAATATAAATTGAACGATCTGGGCAGTACTAACAGTAATTCCCAACTATTTCTGAAACTATTACCGGGAAAACAAGCGGAGGATATCGATGCACAGCTGGTAGCCCTGGAGCGGCAATACGAAGCAGAACACAAAGAGCATGGATTTATTGTCAATTATAAAATGCAGCCATTTAGTAAGCTGCATTTTAGCCCCGCCAATATCGGCATCTTTGATCAGAGTCGCAGTCCGGCACACTTGCCGACGCTTTACCTGCTGATCGGAGTGGCCGTGTTGTTGCTGCTGGTAGCTGCGATCAACTTCATTAATCTGGAAACGGCTCAATCTATTCGCCGGGCCAGAGAGATCGGCGTCCGTAAAGTACTGGGTGGCAGTAAAGAAGCCCTGGTTGGACAGTTTATGGGACAGACTTTTCTGCTCACGGCCTTTGCCATGATCTTTGCACTGTTTTTGGCTAAGTTTTCCTTCTATTACTTCGCCGATTTCATGCCTCCCAATCTGACTTTCGATCCATTCAGCCCTCAGGTGCTTTTATTTGCATTGGGTACTACGGTGTTGGTAGCACTTATTGCCGGTACTTATCCGGCATTTGTATTGTCTGCCTACCGTCCGGCACTGGCACTGAAAGACCGCATCGGGGTCTTCGGTAAAGGCGGTGGTTCGCACAATCTGCGGCGGGGACTGGTCATTTTTCAGTTTGTTATTGCCCAGGTTCTGATCTTTGGTTCGCTCGCTGTCGGGCATCAGATCAATTATCTGCTGCATAAGGATATGGGTTTTTCCAAGGACGCGATCGTCTATCTGAACCTACCCTGGCGGGATACTTCCCAGAAGTACCTGTTGGCCGAAGAATTAAAACGCTGGCCGGAAATTTCGAATATTAGTCTGCACGGCTCCCCACCGGCGGAAAATGGTTATTCCTCCAGTGTGATCAAATTTCAAAAAGACGGAGAAGAACTAAGCCACAATGTTTTTCGAAAATTTGGTGACACATCCTATGTCCATCTTTACGATCTGCATCTCCTGGCCGGTCGCAACATCCAGCCGAGCGATACCGTCAAAGAAATGATCATCAACGAAACCTACGCCCGTCAGTTAGGATTTCAGGAGCCCGCGGAGGCAATAGGGCATTATCTGGATTATGATGATAAAAAAGTGCCGATCGTCGGATTGGTCCAGGATTTTCACTTTCGATCGCTTCACCAGGTTATCGAACCGGTGGCTATTGCCGATGATCACTCCAGCTACGGTACGCTAGGTTTGAAACTGATGACCGGCAGCACCTCCGGTACTCAATTAGAAGGCCTGCTCGCCCGCCTGGAAGAACAATGGAAACGTTTCTATCCGGATAATACTTTCCATTATGAATTTCTGGATGAAGCCATAGCCAATTTTTACGAGTCGGAACAACGCACGGCCAAACTGGTGCGCACGGCCACTTTGATCGCCATCCTGATCTCCTGTCTGGGGCTGTTTGGTTTAGTTTCTTTTGCCGCCAACCAGCGCACCAAAGAGATCGGTATTCGCAAGGTGCTGGGGGCTACAGTCAGCAGCATAGTCGGTTTACTTTCGAGAGAATTTCTCCTGCTGGTGATCATCGCTTTCGCCCTTGCAACGCCATTGGCTTGGTGGGCAACTCGACAGTGGCTGGGGGATTTTGCTTACCACATTCGTTTATCCTGGTGGTTGTTTGCGTTATGCGGTGGACTCGGACTGCTTGTTGCTTTCCTGACGATGAGTGTGCAGGCGGTACGGGCGGCGCTGAATAATCCGGTGGATAGTCTTAAGAGTGAATGATTCTACGATGCTGTGATCCTGTGATTCTGTGATGCGGTAATGGGAGTAGATAATATTCATGTTAGACGACCGCAATCATGGAGATTGAAGGCGTTTTATCCCATCGACCGGGCAATATCCAGTGTTGCTGTATCGCACCATCACAATATCTCGTGGGGCAGCTATACAATCGCTGGCTACCGTTCAAGACCCCATCACAGCATCGTAACAACTTGTCCCGCACGCGAAGTGTCGGGATTACAGTATCACAACATCAAAAAAATGAACTTAAAAATAGCCTTTCGCAGTCTTTTGAAGAACAAGCTGACCTTCGCGCTTAACCTTTCCGGGTTGGCTGTGGGGATGGCTGCTTTTCTGGTGATTGCGCAGTATATACGTTTCGAAAGAAGCTTTGATCGTTTTTATGCCGATGCCGGCCATATTTTCCGGGTGAATACCTTTTGGTCGATCGAGGGAAAAGAAGAACGTTACGCTACTGCACCGCCACCTTTGGCTCAGGCTATAAAGGATGATGTGCCGGAAGTAGCAGCTGTTTGTCGGGTATTTTACTGGTCCGACTTCACTATGCGGCCGGAAAATGACCTGGATAATGTCTACCGGGAAACGGAGGTCTATGCCGCCGATGAGACTTACTTTCAGGTATTTGATCACGGCCTGATCGAGGGCGACCCGGAGACGGCCTTACGGCAACCGGCGTCGATCGTATTACCCAGAAGTACGGCTGTTAAATATTTTGGTGAGGAAGCAGTTCGTTCCGGCAATATAGTAGGGCGAAAGATACTGGGGGGGAAGGATGCCGGTACTCCCTGGATGGTGACGGGGCTTATGGAGGATCAGCCGGAGAATTCTCATTTGCAATTTGAAATGCTCATATCGGCATCTACCTATCCGGATGATCTGTATCGCAATCAGATCTGGAGCTGGAATTCCATGCATACGTACGTGCGCATAGCCGATAAAGTAATGACTGAGGCCGATTGGAAGACAAGGTTGCAGGCCCGATTTATGGAGATCGTAGAAAAATACGCCCTGCCTTTTATGGACCATTCCGTACCGGAATTCCATCAGGGGAACAATCACATGGAATATTTGCTGCAACCGGTCACCGACATCCATCTGACTTCCCACTACCTGAGTGAGATGCGGCCAAACGGTAATCTGACCTATGTGCGTATCCTCGGCCTGATCGCTCTTTTGACCATTTCTATTGCCGGTATCAATTTTATCAATCTGTCAACCGCTCAGGCCGGCAATCGGGCTCAGGAAGTTGGAGTGAAAAAGGTCATGGGGGCTTCCCGCCGGGAATTGATCCGGCAATTCCTGACCGAATCTATGCTGATCACTGCCCTGGCGGCCATCGCTGCCGGCGGGATGATCTACGGTCTAAGCCAACTGGACAGCCAACTACCGGATGTGGGCTTTCTTCAACATTTCGATGGGCGTAACGCTCTGTTGTTGACTTTGGGCCTGTGGGCCGGCCTGGGATTACTATCGGGGCTGTATCCTGCCTTCTACTTGTCCTGGTTCCGGCCGGTTCAGGTATTGAAAGGCCGACAGACGGAACGCGTAGCCGGTGTAAAAGTGCGCAATGCCCTGGTGGTATTTCAGTTCGCTCTTTCCATCGGGCTGATTATGGCTTCTCTGGTGGTAAAGCAGCAGGTAGATCTGTTCCGGGAAAAGAACCTGGGTTTCAATAAGGAACACGTGGTCGTTATTGAAAATGATCGTGAAATAGAAGAGAAAGGACCTGCTTTTAAAGAAGAGCTCCTGCGACATCCGGATATCATTCAGGCCAGCTTTTCGAATGGTATTCCGGGATTAAACACCTATCAGCGCCGAGATTTACGGGCTGAAGGGGCAGCGGTCGCTCAAGGTTTAGACTGGTATCAGATCGATGAAGATCAACTGGAGACCCTGGAGATCGAATTATTGGAG
>JAGQXH010000514.1 GCA_020436695.1 Lewinella sp.
TGATGTGCTGAGCCATAAACTGGCCTCCTCGCGACAGGTCGATGGCATCTCCATCTACGTGAAAGGTCTGATTGGGCAATTCTCTACGCAAAGAGGCATTGGCAAACAAATTACCGAAGCCTCCTTCGATATCGATCCAGCTATCGGCCCGCGTAGCTCCGGTCTTGTAGCTGATCTCGTAAAATTGTTCTTTCTTTTTAGTCAGGTAAAGGGCTAATTTTTTCAGCATGAGCCCGCGCTCGTAAAAGGTCATTTTTCTTAGTGCCGGACTGCCGGTCCGACGCCCGTAGGCCAGTATCTCACCAAAATCGAGCCCTTTAGTGGAGGCTGTTGCGACTATCTCACCGGTGACAGCATTAAAAAGCGGTTGACCGTCACCGTCGCCACTGGTCCATTTTCCTAATGTATAGTTTCCTAGTTTCATCATTGTTTTTTTAGTGTGGGGTGTGCTTCAAGCAGTATGGGGTGAAATTGTATTGAGTGTCATTAACCGAAATTATGTTTTGTTTGCCTTTCGCAGGCCCCTCTGACTCCCCTTGGGGAGTACCATGCCACCCTTCAAACAAAACATAATTTCAGATGTCTTTCAGCAAAAATGCAGTAGTCGCTGCCGGCCAATGTCACCCTAAAACTTCCTCGCTCTTCCGATACACCGTTCCCCGGAAAAAGTAATAGATCTGACCTTCTTCATTCATGACATTCACATCAAAATCGGCGGTCTTATGCGTGACGTTCAGGGCTTTGGCTTCGGCAATTAAAAGGTCTCCTTCTTTGGCCGCGTGGGCATAACTCATACTTCCATTAATTGAAACGGCCACTCTGCCGTAGGAATTGGACGCAAAAGCGAATGCACTGTCGGCGAACGTGAAGGCAATTCCCCCGTGTAATACGCCAAAACCATTGAGCATTTCCCGGCGCACCTTCATTTTTATCCGGCAATGGCCTTCTGCCAGTAACAGCGGTTCGATCTGCAGCCACTGACTACAGTAGTCTTTTTCCATCATTTTCCGGTACACAGCCTGAGCAAAGGTTGACTTTTCTGTTTGCTTATGCATTGGTCTTACTTGAGGCATTTGAAATAATCGAAGGGTTCCAGACAGTCCTGACAGCGGAACAGTGCTTTACAGGCCGTAGAACCGAACTGACTGACCATTTTGGTATGATCGGAGCCACAGTGCGGGCATTTTACCTGCCGGGATCGCCCCATCAGCGCCAGTTTGTCAGCTGATTCCTCCAGTGGAGCGGCAATGCCGTAAGCTTCCAGTTGCTGCCGGCCGTTCTCCGTCAGCCAGTCTGTTGTCCAGGCCGGTGAGAGGATCAATTCTACGGTTGTATCATATCCGGCTTCCTCCAAAGCCATCTTAATTTCAGCGCCGATCATGTCCATTGCCGGGCAGCCGGAATAGGTAGGGGTGATCCTGACCAATACCTTCCGGTCATTGATCTCCACTTCCCGTACAACGCCCATATCCATGATGGAAAGCACGGGGATCTCCGGGTCTTTTACGGAGTACAAGAGGTTTGATATGCCTTTTGGAAGGTTGATGTTTTTGTTTTTTAAGTCGATAGTCGTAAGTCATTAGTCGTAAGTCAATGTGTGCATGGAACCGACTTACGACTGATGACTTACGACTTTAGTACTCTTACCAACTCATATTTGGATAGGCCCGTTGCATATATTGCAACTCTGCCAGAATATATCCCATTTGTTCGGTATGCACACCTTCCTTTCCGCCGGAATGGGAGAATTGAACTTCCGGAATAGCAAGGGTGGCTTCCTGCAGTACATGCGTTACTAAAGGAATGTACGATGTCTTTATCAATGACAGATCGGCACCAATTCCGGCTTCCTGCATAGTAGCTTCCAGTGGAGTGACTTCAAATAATTCATTGGTATAAGGCCAGAGTTCATCAACGGCATTTTGCATTCTTTGCCGGCTTTCCCCGGTACCATCTCCCAGCCTTTTGACCCATTCCGATGAAAACCGGAGATGGTATTTTACCTCCTTGATCGATTTAGCAGCTATAGCTGCGATCTGCTTATCCCGGCTCGCCATCAATTGTTCCAATAAAGGTAAATGGTAGGCGTCAAAGAAGAATTGCCGGGCGATCACATAGGCAAAATCGGTATTGGGCTGTTCCGTCAGCAGCACGTTTTTGTATTCATGCGGATAACGCAGGAAGGCGATGTCGTCTTCGGTTTTGTTTTCTCCCTGGAGTTTGACTGCATATTGAAAATAGTGCCGTACCTGCCCGAATAGATCAAGAGAAATATTGGTCAGGGCGATGTCTGTTTCCAGATTGGGGCCATGGCCGCACAGTTCCGAGAGACGATGACCGAGGATGAGTGGATTATCGCCAAGTAGTAAAAGGTATTGATGGATCTGATCTTTCATAAGGTTAAGTCGTAAGTCAGTAAGTCATTAGTCGTAAGTCAGTCGTATAGTCATGCTGCCAAATCGAAGTAATTATTGACTTATGACTAAAGACTGGGAACTTACGACTCCTACATATGCTTCACTTCGTCGGGTAATTTATAAAAAGTAGGATGCCGATAGGCCTTGTCCATTGCCGGGTCGAAAAATTCTTCGTTGTGTTGTGGATTGGAGGCAGTGATATATTTAGATTTCACTACCCAAATGCTGACACCTTCCTGGCGACGGGTATATACATCACGGGCGTTCTCGATAGCCATTTTACTATCTGCTGCATGCAGACTGCCGACATGCCGGTGTTCCAGACCGTTCCTGGACCGGATAAATACTTCCCAGATGGGCCATTCTTCTTTCATATTGCTTGTGGTTTCATTATTAATTTGTCGACAGTCAGTGTAAAAAGACTTGCACATCAAGAACTTATTACACTTTCAATTAAATGAGATAACCATTGCTCATGTTCCATTGCTTCATGGTTGCATTGAGATGACAGCCATGAAACAATGAAGCCATTTAACCTCTAATAGTCTGTTGGCAAAAACTTCTTTTCAATATTATTGACAATGCACTTATACAGCCTCCGCCAATTCCTTTTTAGCCAGCTTCTCCGCGTGCGCAACAGCCGCCTCACGTACCCAGGCACCATTCTCCCACGCGGTCACCCGGGCGTTGAGTCGTTGTTTGTTGCAGGGGCCGTTTCCTTTAACGACTTGCCAGAACTCATCCCAATCGATCTCTCCGAAGTCGTAATGTTTTGTTTCTTCATTCCACTTCAGTTCGAGGTCGGGAATAGTGATACCCAAAACTTCGGCCTGTGGTACGGTCATATCCACAAAATATTGCCGGAGTTCGTCATTGGTTTTTCGTTTAATGCGCCACTTCATCGATTGCTCGGTATGGGTGGATTGTGCATCCGGCGGGCCGAACATCATCAGGGACGGCCACCACCAGCGATTGAGGGCATCCTGGGCCATTTGTTTTTGGACTTCCGTACCCCGGCACAGGGTCAGCATGATCTCATAGCCCTGTCGTTGGTGAAAACTTTCTTCCTTGCAGATGCGCACCATCGCCCGGGCGTACGGCCCGTAGGAAGTGCGGGTAAGCATGACCTGGTTGACGATGGCTGCCCCGTCAACCAGCCAGCCGATGGCCCCAATATCAGCCCAGCTTAGGGTAGGGTAGTTGAAGATGCTGGAGTATTTGGCTTTACCGGCATGGAGTTGTTCTACCAGTTCATCGCGACTGATACCCAGTGTTTCTGCCGCACTGTAAAGGTATAGCCCATGCCCAGCTTCGTCCTGCACTTTGGCCAGTAAGGCTACTTTTCTTCGTAGGCTGGGCGCGCGGGTGATCCAGTTACCTTCCGGCAACATACCGACAATTTCGGAATGGGCATGCTGCGCGATCTGCCGGATATTGGTATTGCGGTATTTTTCGGGCATCCAGTCGCGGGGCTCGATGATCTCTCCCCGGTCTATTCGTTCCTGAAATGTTGTTTCCTGTTCTTTCATGCTATAGTTTATCTGTGCGCTTAATGCTTAGTAGTTTGACGGAAATAAATGAACCAATTTTTTCTAGAGGTTTTGAAAATTTCGCACACCATTCCCTCTTAGTCAATGGCTTAGCGAAATATTAAAAACCTAAAATTGGTTCATTTACTTTTGCTCCGTCACTTACTGATCGAAGCATCAAAATCTACAACTATCTTTTCGGAAGTGGGGATGGCCTGGCAGGTGAGAATATAACCCTCGTCAATCTCTTCCTGCTCCAATCCGTAATTGACCATCACATCCACTTCGCCTTCCAGTAGCTTGGCCCGGCAGGTACAGCAAACGCCGCCTTTACAGGCAAAGGGAAGATCAGCATTTTTCTTCAGCGCTGCATCCAGAATACTCTCCGAACCGCTTACCATGGAAAAGCTGAAATGCTTGCCTCCTTCTCTGATGCTGATGTCGCTTCTGAGAGTATCATCCGACACGGACCTTCTCTTTGGTTTTTCGTTTTGCGGAATACCGTTGATATTGAATAACTCGAAATGGATGTGCTTTGGATCCGGCCCGAGGCCAAGCAAATAATCCCGGACCAGAAAGATCATGAGATTGGGGCCACAGATGAAGTAATCATCAACGGCTTCCGGATCGATCAGGGTTTTAAAGAGGATATCTAGTTTGCTTTTGTCGAGCCGACCATTGAATAAGGGAATACTGCGCTCCTCCCGGGTGAGAAAATGGAAGATCTCCATTCGGTCCATGAATAGGTTTTTGAGTCCTTCCAGTTCTTCTTTTAAAATGATCGTGGAAACGGCCTGATTGATGTAAAACAACTTGAACGTACTGCAGGGCTCCAATTGCAGATGCGTCTTGATGATGGATATGATCGGCGTGATACCACTCCCGGCGGCAAAAGCCACGTAGTTTTTTTGTTTCTCCGGTTCCACCTCCACGTAAAACCGGCCCGAAGGCGGCATTACTTCAATGGTATCTCCGGCTTTTAATCTTCCGTTAGCATAGGTAGAGAATTGACCACCTTCTACTTTTTTTACGGCTACCTGCCATTCATTATCAAGGGGTGAAGAACATAGGGAATAGGATCGACGTACCTCTTCCCCGTCTATCAGCGCCTTCAGGGTAAGATGCTGGCCTTGCCGGAAACGGAAATCCCCAGCTGCTGCTTCACTGATATCCAGCGAGATAAGTGAACAATCCGCTGTAGTTTTTTTGATGGATTTTACTTTTACTGGATAGAATCTGGGCATGTTCGCAAATGGGTTAATCGGTTATTACAACAAAACTAACGAACGTTTGTTTTAAAACAGCACATCAATGATTTATTTTTTTGTTTTTAAATTTGTATTTGCATTCAAAATGTTTTACATTGCAACCTTTGTATCTGCACAATCATTGGTAATTACCCAGGAATAGCATTTTTCCCAACAGTAAGATGGTTAATTACCAAATCAACACAAACGGAAATTTTTATTCGTCGGCGATCACATTTGGGCAGTAGCCCTTTGTGGATGGACGATGCCTTGAAGACAGATAGTTCGTCTATTCTGTTTGGAAAGTGCTTGCCATCCGGAGGGCGGGCTTTACCCGGAGCAACGTGGTAAGGTGGTGGGCGGGCCGTTTTATTATTCCCACCCACATAATGGTGTCTCCCCTCCACCGGGCTGGCCGACAAGTCTGGCCGGGAGCAAAGTCTGTGGATCGTATTAGATCATGTTTGAAATGCACACCCTACTTTCAGGAGGAGCAGAATATTAATATACAATGCTATACAGTCACCGTTAACTGCGTTAGGCTATTTAATAGACCCAGTTTAAAGCAGAAATACTTCTGGAGCTGTTTCAGCTGTGTCAAACTAGACTCAGGGCAATGATCAACTTTGGTGGTTAGGATAATTCAGCCGGATTGTTATTTCAAGAAAAGTTTTTTTCCCGGTAAAAAGCTACAAACTCCAACTCCTATCACCAGTTTCCAGGGGCAGGCAACCATCATATCCCCCCGGAATAGGATCATATCGCAGCACCTGCTCTCCGATCTCTTCGGAAGAAAGATAAGCGCCAATAGCCATCAGTTTCAGTGAGCGATAGAAACCGACATTTTCCGGTTCTCCGACCGAAGTACCCCAGACTTGGCCGTTAAATTTCCCGGAGCCGGCTTCAGCGGCTTTGAATACGGTCGCCCGGTCTTCGTCCTTAAGCTCGGCGAACGGAGCTCCGAATTGACGGGAGGCATCGGCATTAAAAGCGGCTATATTTGCTTTGACCTCTTGCTGACCCTCCGAATCATAGGCTTCAGCGAAAACCC
>JAGQXH010000515.1 GCA_020436695.1 Lewinella sp.
TCCAGGGCCGCAAACTCAATAGCGATTTCCTTGCCTCCTTCTTCTAACTCAATTTCTGATAAAAATTTTATTTTCCGATGAATGGAGGATGCCAGAAAGATCGTCATTCGAGGTATTTGAAACGAGTGCCCCTCTGTTATGCCGTCTTCGCCCATGTATTGATAGTGAGCTTCCAGATAGCCCCCTATGGAAACCGGCAGTTTCCCTACTTGTAGAAATGGGCGGTTATAGATCGCATCCATATTCATGCTCTTCTGAAAGGAAGTATCCTGCGGATTTCTCTTAAGTAGACCCGGATCAATTTGAGCAAAAAGGCTCCAACTGGATAGTAGCATTAAGATACTGGATATGTATTGTTTCATGCCAGATTGATTTTTATACTAGTAAGTTCCACCTGCACCGGAAATACCCTTAAATGATCTTCAGCAGGACCGTTTTGCACGATCCCATATTTAGTAAATTCGCTTCCATGTGCCGGACACTGAAGACGATCTCCATAAACCTCCAACTCAGTACCTTGATGGGTGCATTTCATTAATAGGGCTTGATATTCAGTAGCAGAAAGGCGATAAACACAAATTGGATAGGCCAATGCCTTGTGTTGAACCACCACATAGTGTCTGAATTTTATCTCTTTTTGCTTGGTAAGCACAAAGGCATCCAGCGGGATTTCGAGGTAACTCCCTTCCAGTTTTCCAGCCAAATATTTGGTCCCGGTGCAGCTTTCCATAAATGGTACAGCCCCGAGGAGACTCAGGCAACCCCATCCACAGGTTTTTATGAAATCTTGACGATGCATAAATATCAATTAAAGGGATTCTAGAAAGGTAAGTAGCGTCGACTTTTCCATAGCGGATAAAGCCTCAAACTGGTCTCTGCTCTTTTTAGCCTCGCCTCCGTGCAATAGAATGGCTTCTTCTATACTCCGGGCTCTGCCATCGTGTAATAGAAAGTATTCCCGACCCTGAGAGTCTGGAGATAGGCCCAAACCCCAAAGAGGGGGAGTTCTCCATTCGAAAGTTTCCGCAGAACCTTCGGTTACTTTATCGTCTAATTCCGGCCCCATATCGTGTAGCAACAGATCGGTATAGGGGAAAAAAGTCTGGTTTGACAAAGCGGAAATATCCGATTGGGGAGTGGTCCATTGCGGAATATGGCAGGAATGGCATTCTATGCTGTGGAAAATATCTCGTCCTTGCATCACCTGAGCATCATCGGGACTTCTTTGGATTGGGGCTTTTAAGGTTCTTAGATAAAACACTACATCTCTAACCGTTTGATCTGTTACCTCCGGGTCGATAGTCAAGCCTGATGCAACATCAACCGGTTCAAAAGTAGATGTAACACCCATATCCTGATTATAAGCGGTAACCGTTTGTTGAAGAAGATCAATGGCGGCAGCTTTTTTCCCGAATCTGCCGAGATACCGACCATTTTTTGATTGGTGATGCCACTGGGGTTTAAAATAGTCTGGAGGATTTACATACTGAGGAACACCGGAGATTCCGTCCTTATCCAAGTCATCCGGATCAGCATTATTTAAGATTTGCTGATCGGTCAAAGCAGCCAACAATCCCAAACCTGTTACTGCCGGGGGAGTAAACCGGGTATGGGGAAGGCTATCCGGCAGCGTTTCCGGCTGATGACCAGGGATCGCCCGGTTTTGTAATTGTGGAGCCCCAATGGAGACATCGGGTAAAGCGCCGGGTTCGGTTTGCCCAAAACGAATGAGTGTGGTGAATGGATGTCCTTTTCCATCGCCTATATGACAGCTTCCGCACGACGTAGCCACAAATAAAGGCCCCAAACCATTTTGTGCGGTAAAAATCTCATCATTAAAAGCGATATCTCCCGCCAAAAATTGACTTTGTTCAGAAAAGGATAATCCCTCTATTGGACCATCCAACAATTCATCTTCCGATGGGCTTTCCGGTATAAGCTTTTCACAGGAACTCCAACTAAAAATAATCCCCAACGCAAAGAAGAGCAATATTTCTTTTCTCATAAACTTGATCAGATATCATTTTTTAGCTTAATAAAATTAGAAATTTAGATTGAACTAACAAAATTTTATTGACTAATAGAAAAATAAACGCAATTAAAGGAGATGACTATCCATCCAAAATCTGTGGATTTGATCAAAAGTCTTTATCCGACATTTATTGGAGAAGACTTCAAAAATAAGGGAACCACTACTAATAGCTCTTGTAACCAGTCGTTTGAGGAAATTCGACTGAAGTGTTGGTTAATTGATTCTGAATAAAATAATGCCTAAATTACAGGTAAACTAAACGTCCAATTTAAAACTAAACCTTATGGATATTGACATTAAAGGCAAGATCACCAATCTTGAAAAGGAAACTCCAGCCAAAGATCTAAGGGTTGAGGCCTGGGATTCAGAAGGCATTCACGAACAGTATGTTGGTTTCGGCATTACCGATGATAACGGACAATTCGTCATTCATTTTGATGAGTATTACTACCGCGAACTTTTTGTTTATCATCAGCCGAGTCTGTACTTTAAGGTCTATGCCGGTGAGGAACTCTTGCTCGACACACAAAATGAGATCGTCTGGAAGCCCACCGATCCGGATGTAGAGATCGAAATTTCCGTTTTTATTCCTCCTTTCTTTTTCACCCTCACTGATCGTCATGTCTACCTGAAAATCGAAAGGATAGAAAACTATAGCCCGGTTAACCCGCAGGACAAGGCAGCCCCTCCCCGAATGTACAAAAGGGATTGTATGCGCAATGCGGGCCATGAGGACGGACTGATCCCCGAAGCTGAGGTAGAAGCCCGTTCCTTAACGGCAATCGTGTACCGGGAATATCTGGACGCAGGCTATCTGATCCCAAAGACGAATAAACTCATAAACTCATCGACGCCGACATCAATGAGCCTATCTTCAGCCATCGCGTACCCGGAACCGTCATCTATGTGCACCCATATACCAGACTCCATATTCACGTCTGGAATTGTGATAAGATCCCGCATTCCTTTCATACCCACGGACTGGAATACGGAATAGATTCTGATGGTGCCTGGCCTTTCGGAACGCAAACAACGGACGGCCGTCGCTCGGATGAGATCTGTCCGGATCAAAGGTGGACTTACATTTTCGAGGTATACCCTGATATGATCGGTGTCTGGCCTTTTCATGATCATGCACAACCCAGGCACATGCGGATCTCCGCCGGCTTGTTCGGTGGTATAGTAGTATTGCCCTGGTACGAACCGCTACCGCAAAATCTGGGCCTTCCACCTTTTCTGATCAATCAATTCTTACGACCGCTTTTTGAACGGGAAGGTAAGGAAGACCTGCAGGTCGACCGTATTAAACCGGAGAATCGCTATATCTTGAATGATGCCCTCGATTTTTTCGAAGAGTATATGGAAAAAGAAGTGGTGCAGTTTATGCCTAAACCTATCCCCATACCTTTGCCCTTTCCTTTACCTTTCCCATTCCCCATCCAAAAGTTTCCGCGTACAGATCACGTGCCGGTCTTTTTTCACCTGATGTCGACCGGAGAAACCAAACCGCTGTTCGACAGCGGCGATATCCCCGAATTGGGCGGTTTTTTCGAACTGACTTTTGATGAAGAAGGGATGTTTGACTATTTCTGCCAGTTCCATCCCGATATGACGGGTACCGTACATGTAATTGCCGGAGGACCGGCGAACGCGACGGTTAATATCGTCGATGGGCCTCCAATGGGGTTTAGCCCCCCTATGATCATGATCGGTATCGGCGGAACGGTCCGCTGGGAAAATCTTAGCGTGCAACACCATACAGTTACTTCTGCGGATGGGGCCAATATCCCTTCGCATTGTATCAATGGACGCAATTTTGTAGGCAACTCACCTACCATTGTTGCCCCGGCGGGTCAGCGTCTGCGATGGTATGTGTTTAACCTGGATACCAGCCAGGATTGGCACAACTTCCATCCGCACGCCATGCGTTGGTCCTTCGCCGGGCAGACATTGGACATCAGAAGTATGGGCCCGGCCGAATCCTTTATTGTGGAAGCAGAAGTCCCACCGGTACTTTTACTGGATAGTGAACTCCGTAAAGTGCAGGATCCGGAAACGCGCCCGCAGGACGCACAACTTTACAGGATAAAAGGAGATTATGTCTTTCACTGTCATGTACATCACCATTTGATGAACGGCATGGTCGGTTTGGTGCGTTCCGTACAGAGTGTTTGGCTTACCAAAGACCTCTACGAAAAGCTTAGAGATGAAAGAGGTATCCAGCTGTACTGGGGGCTAAACGCCTGCCCGGATGTAGACCGGGATCGTTGTAAAAAAAGAGGTGAAGGAAAATGGGAAATAATCGCAGGTGACCCGGAAATTATCTTCATGCACTCTGTCCTGTTGCCAAACACCAATAAAGTGTTGTTCTGGGGATATATGAACCAGGATGAATTAGCGGGCCGGCCATTGAGTCGCCTCTGGGATTACGCTACTCCCGCCGGCGCTTACAGCAATCCCGCCAACCAGCCAATCGATTTGCCCGGCCAGTCCATCGCCACCTGTAACCTCTGGTCTGCAGAACACACCCATCTCGATACACCGAACGGGGATGTTTTGATCAACGGAGGGTTTACCCCGGATCGCACTTTTTTATTCGATCCGGCCACGGAGACTTATACGGAAACCGATGCCACGACGGATGAGCGTTTTTATGCCACGACTTTTACACTGGCCGACGGGCGGGCGATCACTTTATTCGGTTCGGGGTCGAAATCAATGGAAATTTATACGCCGGGCCTGGGTTGGTCCGCGCCAGTTAACTTTCCTGTCCCGGATTTTAGTCATCATCAATACTATCCCTGGACCTATCAGCTTCCGGATGGACGATTGTTCATTGCCGGCCCGCACGATCCTACCCATCGTTTTGACCTGGCCAATCCGGCGATATTTGATACCTTCTCCACTATTAATGGTAATCGAAGTACCGGCGGAGAAAAAGCCTCGTCGGTCATGCAAATACTCAGACCGCCGGCCTACGAACCGCAAATACTGATCATCGGAGGTGATACGCCTGCCGCAGAACAGACCGCCGAGATCATCAATATGGCGGATGCAACGCCAACCTGGACTGCCTTGCCCAACCTTAATGAACCCAGAAACCGACAGTTCACCAGCGTACTGCTGCCGGATGGTAGGGTATTCATTTCCGGAGGAGTAACGGGCGGTACTGATGGAGGACCTTGTGAAATTTATGACCCCCAAAATCCGGGAGATGGCTGGAAACTAGGCCCGCATATGACCCATAAGAGAGAGTATCATTCCTCTATTATCTTATTGGCAGACGGTAGCATAGTAGCAGGGGGTGATCCACGGGTAGGTGGGCTGCCCACACCACACGAAAGATATTATCCGAACTATTTCACGGTGGTCAGACCTGCCATCAGCAGTGCGCCTGCTACTATTAATTATGGAGATGCTTTTGTGATCGATACGCCGGATGGGCTTAACATCGCAGAAGTGATCCTGTTGCGACCTGGATCTGTGACCCATGGCTACAATATGACCCAAAGGGGAGTGGAATGTGTGATTAACGCAACGGCCGCCAATTTGGTTAATACACTAGCACCTCCAAATGCCAATATCGCACCGCACGGCTGGTACCTGCTGTTTATTCTGGATATCGATAGGGTTCCTTCCGTCGGCAGATGGATTCGGCTGACTAGCTGATAAGGTTTTAATAGAGTAGTACTAACGAAAACTCATTGAACAATCCCAATCACATTGGCAACAACATCAATTGACAAAACAGTTTTCTGATAGTCAAATACATTTTTACAGCAAGTGGGCGGATCAGATGGTTGCCAGCTTTCAACGATCATCCTCCCAAGTGGAAGGAAGAAACGGATACCTGGCCTTCGTACATAAAGCTAATAGAGGTATCCCTTTGCAAAGATTGCAAGTCCTAACGGTGGTTCATAATTTTGATATTCGTAGATATGATGGCACAACGCCGGCAGAACGTTTATTCGGTCAGCGTTTTTCCGATCCGTTTGAATTTGTCCTTCAAAATGTGACAGGCTTTCCAGAGCCCAGAAAAGCTAGAAACAAATCACCAGCTCTGTAACTGTCCAACCTTAGAAGGGCGCCCCGTATAGTGTGTAAAACACTGATTTTCAGCATTTTAATTGTAGCCCATAATTGAGGTTATGTTAAGTAGTGTGTGGGATTTTCTTTTTTGCGCCTCCTCAAACAACACAACCGCCAGCTTAG
>JAGQXH010000516.1 GCA_020436695.1 Lewinella sp.
TTCAATCCGCCCGGCTCAGTGCCGGTACTTTATTCTTGCTGCCGGCCGCTAATTCCTCCAGATGCAAAATGGAACGAGTGATCAGGTCGGGGTTCATCTCGTGCACTTCCACACCGTGGCCGATCCGGTCGAGTAGCATGATCGTTAATACGCCTCCCAGGTGTTCCCGGAATTCTTCAAGGCCACCCAGTACGGAATAGGGATGTCCCGGTTCATTGAGATGGGCCTTCAACTCCGGCACGAACAGTGGGAAGCCAAGCGTATCGATCAGGCGGATCACCCGCATTGTATCTTCTTCACTGATCCGTCCGTCCAGATGAGAATAGATTACATCCAGCGCAATACCGATCGCTACTGCTTCTCCGTGGCGCAGCCGGAAGCTGGTCATCTGTTCCAGTTTATGGGCGGCCCAGTGACCAAAGTCCAACGGACGGGAAGACCCTTTTTCAAAAGGATCGCCACCCCGGATATGAGCAGCGTGCAACTCGGCACAGCGGAATATCTGCTCCTGCATGGGCGGCAAAGAACGTGATGCCACCGCTGCTGCATCCCGTTCCAGCAGTTCGAAAAACGAAGCATCTTTGATGAGCGCCACCTTGATGGCTTCGGCAATACCCGCCCGCCAGTCCCGGTCGTCCAACGTCAGTAAAAAATGAGCATCGTTGATCACCGCATAAGGCGGATCGAAAGCTCCGAGAAAGTTTTTCTTTCCGAAGTAGTTGATACCATTTTTTACGCCGATACCGGAATCGTTCTGCGAAAGTACCGTGGTCGGTATCCGGATCAGGCGAACGCCGCGATGCGCTACCGAAGCCGCAAAACCCACGAGGTCCAGCACGGCGCCTCCTCCGATGGCAGCTACGTAAGAATGCCGGTCGATGCGTTCCTGCTCTACTGCTTCCAGAATGGTCTTCACCAGATCCGGATCATTTTTTGCAGCTTCTCCTCCCGGCACGGTGATGATGTGTTTTACCAAACGGAACCGATCCGAATAATGAGCGGCATAATGCTCAATGTTCGACACCAATTGCGGATGGAATTGCACTACACCTTCGTCGATTACGAACAATATTTTCGGAGACTGCCCGTGTGGATTTGCTTCGATCACATCCGCAAAGCAGGGATTATTGGGTTCAAATATCCCTTCCGTGAACAATACTTCATACCGAAAAGGAACCGCAAAGGTTTGTTGTATCTTTTTCATGATCTGATCAAAATTAAGCAATGCCGTCAGGTGACTGCAAATAGCTTACCCAGCCTGATCGAAAGCGGCAATAAAGCGGCTACCACCAGGCCGTAATAGAATGTTGTAAAACCCGCCGCCAGGGCTGCATCCATAAGGATCAAAGCGATTATACCGGCCTTAACGGCTTTCCGAATATCGCCGGCCTCAAGGGTACGCAGAGCCCGGAGAAGAGGGGGGAAAACAAAATAGGAAAACGCAATAACAAAGGGTAAAGCATGAAGAACTTTGTAGCGAAAAAGGTGCCCCAGGCCCAGTAAGACAAGTACTACCAAACTATAACCTAACACGGCAAGTTGTAAATGAGTTTTATTGCCGCCACCCACTTCTCCACGGCTGATCAGGGTAATGGAGCTGATATAGATCAAAGGCAAAAGCGCCAGAAAATATGCCGAGGTTAAAGCTTCTGGAAAGGCACTGACACCCAGCAGTAAATTGGCACCCCGGCAAAGCGACATATTAATGGGCCCAATCACCGGGTGGTGCTTGCCGTACTTGTCGTACAATAAGGCTAGAATGGATACGGCTATGGCCATCAACCCGGCAAAGGCATTCACCCCAAAAGCCAGGATGATTCCAATCACTAACAGGCCTGCTCCCAAACGAACCGCCTGCATGAGACGCACATCACCGCGTGGCAATGGTCGCTCCGGTCGTTCCACCCGGTCGATTGGCAGATCAAAAATATCGTTGAAAACAACGCCGCCGCCGTAGAGGGCGAAAGTGGATAAGGAAAGTAGCAACAATTCCTTTAAGGGTAAGCTTGCGGCGAAATCGCTACTTGTATGGTGGGCTAATACATAACCGACAGCCAGTCCGGCCATGATATCAGCCACGGCCGTGATCTGATTGGCCGGCCGCATCAATTTAAGATATGGCCAAACAGCCGTTGAACGTAGCTTACTCAAAATTGCACGGTTGACGGTGAACGGTATACATGAATCATCCTTTATTTAAAAAGCATCGTAATAGCATGAAAACCAACAACCTATTATGCGAGAAACCGTTGCCGGTTGCCAGTTAATCAGTTGACTAACCGGCAACCGGCAACAAATTGATCCTCACGCTTTAACAAAACTCCCATTTGACGTTTTCTATTCCTTTGAAAATTCGAGATGATTCATATTTATCGCCAACCGTTAATTTATGATGATATTAGGATCTTCGACTTTCGGCATTTGCCCACCCCGCAATACGGAGTTGCCGTTGAACAAGGCCCGCTGATCGATGCCAACTCCTTCACTCCAGTGCTCCTCTTTCATTTGTCCGCTTTTACCGAAAGCTTCCAGTGCATTTTGGTAACATACGGCGTGTACGTGTTCTTCCGGGATACCGCGTTCCAGCATCAGGCGGGCGGTTTTGGGAACGGCCAATGGATCACTAATGCCCCAGTCGGCGGCGCTGTTCACCATGATGCGCTCCGGTCCGTATTGTTTTACGATCTCTACCATGCGCTCATTACCCATTTTGGTAAACGGATAGATGGTGAAAGCAGCCCAGAAGCCGCGGTCCAGTACCTCTTTTACCGTTTCCTCATTATTGTGATCCACGATCACCCAGGTTGGGTCCAGTTCGTGTTCTTCACAAACGTCCATGCTGCGATAGGTGCCCTTTTTCTTATCCCGGTGCGGCGTGTGTATCTGCACCGGCATATCTACCTTTTTGGCTAGCTCCAGTTGCAAACGGTAGTATTTATCCTCCGCATCGGTCTGATCATCATAGCCGATCTCACCGATACCAACAACACCTTCTTTCATGACGAATTTGGGCAACAGGTCCATCACCTCTTCCGCCAGTGCCTCGTTATTGGCTTCTTTGGAGTTCAGACCGATAGTGCAATAATGCCGGATACCGAACTGGCTGGACCGGAAGCGTTCCCAACCTACCAGGCTGCTGTAATAATCCTTAAAGGTTCCTACTTCCGTCCGGGCCTGTCCCAGCCAGAAGGAAGGTTCGATGATGGCCACTACCCCGGCCTCGGCCATGGCCTGATAGTCGTCGGTAGTGCGCGAGGTCATATGCACGTGTGGATCTATCCATTTCCACTTTTTTCCGTCACTCATGCTTTATGGTTGTTTATTGAGTTGTTGTGATACTGAGACGTTTGGATGTTGGGATTTTTGGATAATCGGACTAAGGTTTCTGTGTACACCACGAGTATCGGAAACCCAGTACCCAGCACCTATACAAATTGTTTTCCCCATTCCTGTCCGATCTTCTCCCAACTCCATTCATTGTTATCCAGGAAAATGATGTCTGTCTGGGTAGCCCGGGTCAGGGCCGCTGCAGCGCGTTGTATTTCGTCCGGGTGCCGGTCTAGTTTTTCCAGGGCCTCTTGATGCTCATCCGTTAAAAAACCTCTGGTCGGTCGCCAGATCTCCGGGCTCACTTCACGGCCGGCTGACCATCGCTCATGCACATAATCCAGTATCATCCGCGCCAGTTCGGCATTAGCCCGCTCCGCCACTCCGGTGATCTTATATAACGGACGTCCCATAAATGCCGCTTTCAGGAACAAGTGGTTCCAGGCATCTTCGTCAAAATAGTTCTTTGGATAAGGATTGTGGAGCGCCACGGCATCAAAAACCGGAGCCATATTGGTGCGCAGACCTTCTCTGGCCAGTTTGCGGTAAACTGCCGGATGAGGCAGTAGCGGCAAAGCAGAAAAGATGGCCACCTGTTCTTTCATATCGGCTGTATCGAATACATCCCGGATAAAAGCCAGGGCCTCTTTCTCCGTTTCGGGAATACAGGTGAGCAAAAAATATACCCGGCAAGCCTGGTCGGCAGTCCAGAGATCAGGACGCCATTCTTCACAGATCTCGTTCGCTTCCTCCTGCATTTCCGGGCTCAGGTCAAGCGGCCGGTGTTCCACAAAACGGGCCACTCCCGAGAAAGTCAGGTGAAAATCGCTCTTTTCGGGCTCTCCGCTTAATAGTTTACTTTTTTTCTCCAGCCACTGTTCTTCCTGCGTAGAAAGGACTGCCTGTAAAGCTTGCTTCAGATAATCCTGTACCTGTGACCGTTTAATACTCTTTTCTGACATGTAATTGGCTTGTGCTTATTCTTTATCGGGCTGCTCTACAGTTAGACGCAACTCTCTTGCTTATTACGTACACAATCAAAGGTAAGGATAAGTTCAAAATATGGAAAAAAACGATACATGTTAGGGGTATGATATGGGGCTTTTATCCTTAGTAGTTTGACGGAAATAAATGAAGCAATTTTTTCGAAAGGTTTTGAAAATTTCGCACACCATCTCCAAATAGTCAATGGCTTAGCCAAATATTAAAAACCTAAAATTGGTTCATTTATTTTTTCTCCGTCACTTAGATCGGGAGACATTGGGGTATGGAGACAAAAACTATTTTTATTAGATAACTCAAGTTGTCAGTGATCAGTAGTCAGTTGTGTTGGCAAAGCTAATATTGAGCCTATTAATGCGAAATGGACGGGATCGAAGCCCTCATTTTACGGAAATCCGGGCTGACCCTTTGATTTTAAGCACTTTAAACAACTGATCACTGACAACTTGGATTAAATAGCCGCTAAATCGTTCCATTTCCAAGTCTCCCAGTCTTCTAAATCATCTAATCCTCCATATCCAGCGCCTCTTCAATCCGGTGCATACAATCTTCATAGTGATAACGGGTGAGTTTATCCGGAGCCCGTTTGGCGGCTTTTGCCAGGGTGTCATGCAATTCCTTCAACGTACCCCGGGTAAGTGAAGAAATATCGGTCACGACCGGGTTGACGGATGCAGTAGCCCGGAAGAAGGTACTGGAGCCCGGGCTGGAGCCGTTTGCCGGCTTGAGCAGCGTGATCAATTTTTCCAGATGGATCTTTTGCAGATTCCTCCGAAATACCGTGGTAGCAGCTCCACTATTGGCTTCGGCCCAGATACCTCTTTGCATATCGCTGTAGAAGTCCGCCAGGTCATAAGCATCCGGGAAAGCAGAGCCGGCTTCGATCAGGCGCTGCAGGCGGGCAGTCCCGTAAAGACTGTTGATGATCGACGATTGCAGGCTGCCGATCATATTTACGCCACGGTCAGCTTTGATCTTCTGGGTGATCTCCTGATCGAGTAACCAGGTGGGTTCCCGAAACAATTGGCGGTGCAGGAAGGCTACCGCATCGTGTTGCATTTGGGCCGGAGCCGGTTCGTACACTACGCCATCCTGATCGTAGGTTTTTGGCGTTTCGAAGATTCCGCCCACCCATTTGGTCACGTGGCCCATATAGCGGCGATACTGGGCGAAGACGTTGTCGTACAGCTCTTCGGCCATTTCATAGTGCTTGGCTTCTTCTTTGGTCCAGTTTACCGCATTGGGCAGAATGCGTTTCAGGTTTTCGATGCCGTATTCGGAGGCCACCATCGAGTTGTCGCCCAGGTCTTCATTCTGTGCCCGGGGATCATAGGTACTGGCCTCCGTCAGGAAGTACAGTGCCTGATTGCCGGCCGCTTTATCCAGATACCACTGGTTCAGTATTTTTTTGTCTTCTTCAGGTGAATTCGTTCCATAGATCGGCTTGTAGTTCCACTCGATCGCCCAACGGTCGTAGGCACCGATACCGGGCATCAGATTGGTCACGCCGTCTCCGGGTTGTGCCACGTAGTTAAAACGGGCATAATCCATAATGGAAGAAGTATGGTTGTTCTCCGCCAGCCATTGCGGGTCGCGCAGTTTTTCTACCGGAGTGGCATTGCTGGCTCCAAAGTTGTGACGCAGCCCCAGAGTATGTCCTACTTCATGCGAAGCAACGAAGCGGACCAGTTGTCCCATCAATTCATCATCGAATACATTCTGGCGGGCGCTCTCATCAACGGCAGCCGTCTGGGTAGTATACCAGTTTTTCAACAGCCGCATGACATTGTGATACCAACCGATATGGCTTTCGAGGATCTCCCCCGAACGCGGATCATGCACATTGGGCCCGTAAGCATTCTGCACTTCGGAAGCGAAATAGCGGATCACAGAGAAACGGGC
>JAGQXH010000517.1 GCA_020436695.1 Lewinella sp.
CATTTGCGCCCTCGCATTGCAGCAATTCGCTTGGCGAGCACTATCCATTAAAAGTAGGATTGAAACACCGATATCACCGTAAACGGTGACACTGTTTCCCCTGCTTGGCGAGCACTATCCATTAAAAGTAGGATTACCCAACTTCTCCTTTACCGTGTAAACTGTTCGCGTGTGCATAACAAAATGACCAAATCTTCCTCCCCCTGCGTTCTCCCAACCCTTTGGGTACGGGACAGGCTCTCCCGAGGGGGACAATCCCCACAATAGTTGGGAAACTCGAAGTCTATTATTTCCAAACCGCCAAATGAGACTGTGCTCCCCCGGGGGAGCTGTCCACAGGACTGAGGGGGAAATTCGTCAACTTCACGCAGCGAAGGTGCAATTTGTTATACACACACTGTTCGCTGTTTTCCTCCATCGTCCTTCACATTTCCTATTTTTGCAAAAAAATCCATTGGATCAACTGCGTACCCGCCTTGCTCCCACGCCCAGCGGTTATCTTCACCTGGGTAATGCCATATCTTTCGTAGCGACCTGGGCGCTGGCCCGCGCCCGCCAGGGCTGGATCTTACTTCGCATTGACGACCTGGATGCTACCCGGCGACGACCGGAATACCTCGAAGATATTTTTGAAACACTGGAATGGCTGGGGCTGGATTATGATGACGGCCCTTCCGGTCCGGATGACTTTCTGCAAAATTATTCGCAACAACTTCGGTTGCCCTATTATCAGAAAGCCCTGGAGGCACTCTTGCAAACGGGAGATGTATACGGCTGCACCTGTTCTCGTAAACAAATACAGGCGGCCGGCACCGACGGCCATTATCCGGGCACCTGCCGGCTGCTTGCCCGGGATCTTCATGCCCCCAAAACAGCCTGGCGCGTATCGGTTACCGGGCAAACGGAAGTCTGCTTCACGGAATGGAGATCGGGAAAATATTGTCTCGATCCCGGGCGCGAAATGGGAGATTTTGTCATTCGTCAGAAAAATGGTGCACCCGCCTACCAGATCGCCTCATTGGTGGATGACCGGCATTGGGAGATCAACTTCGTGGTACGGGGAGAAGATCTTCGGGCTTCCACGGCAGCACAAATGTACCTGGCTAATCGAATGGAATTCACCGGTTTTCAGCAAGCCACCTTCTGGCATCACGGCCTGATCACCGATCCGGCCGGCCGGAAATTGTCCAAATCAGAGGGGGCCGCTGCCATGAAAAGTTGGCGGGAGGAGAACCGATCACCTTTGGAAGTATTTAGCATGGCGGCCCAATGGCTGGGAGTAGTAGAGGAAATTGGAAGCGGACCGGAACTAATAGATGTATTGAGAGTGAGGAATGAGGAATGAGGAATGTCTAAATCATTGTTCCTCATTCCTCACTCCTCATTCCTATCTAACCAACCCTCCCGTCAAACGGATCAGTTCCGTCTCCGTCAGCTTCATATTATAGATGGCATTCAGCAATGACTGATTGGCATTGATATAGCCCAGCTGAATGGTCCGATAATCAAAAGAGTTGATCAGCCCCCCGCGGAAACGTTCTTCCGCGATCTCCAGATTACGGCTTGCATTGTCAACCAGTTGCTGGGTCACCCTTACCAGTTCACGCTGGCTTTCAAAAGTAGCCAGGCCATTTTCCAGTTGGAGATTAAGACTACGCTTTGCCTCTTCGATATTAAGTTGGGCGATCAATTCGCCGGTTTTGGCATTCTCGACCTGCTTACGGCGCACGCCACTGTCGAAAATATTGTAAGTCGCGTTCAGGTTAATGAAGGTGGAATAGTTGCTACTGCCGATCCCACCCAGATCGCGGTCACTACCGTCGGCGAAAGTACCGGTGCCGAATACCGTTTTATTCAAGTTGTAATTCGCGCCGGCCCGCAGACTAATGGTTGGCGATTTGGTCGACTCCTGTAGCAGCGTATTGGTATGCGCCAGTTCCCGAGCCATCTGCAAATTCAGGATCGACTGATTGTTGGCCAGCATGCGGGTCTGTATGGCATTCAGCTCGTAAGAAGGCAGGTCGCGGGAAAGTGTGTCGGTCAGGGTATACTGCGTGCCGAAAGCATCAATACCCATGGCCAGATTCAGGCTCCGCAGGGCATTTTCGTAGGTATTGAGCTGTACAATATAACTGGTAGAGTCGTTGAGGTAAGCATCCTGGGTCTGCAATACATCAAAAGTGCCAGCCTGTCCGTATTCTTTGCGGATCTCCTGGTACTCCACCCGGTCGCGGGAAAGTGCCAGTACTTCCATACGTACATCCAGTTGCTCTTTCTGCACCAAAGCGGCGTAATAGGCCTGAATAATGGACTGCACGGTATTCTCTACGGCCAGCTTCAGGGCAATTTCCCCTCTTTGTTCCTGTTGTTCCAGTTGTTGTTTGGTAAATCGCACCCGGTATCCATCGAATAATACCCAGTTGGCCTCTACTCCGGGGCCGAGACCGGTACCGAAGGAAGCGATTTCCCGCAGGAAGGACGCCGGGTTGCTGGAACCACTATAGGTATTATTATTGCTGAGGCTGAGGTTGATGCTGGGGTATTTACCCGCCACACCCCAGTCATTGAGATTCGCAGCCTGCTCTTTTTCCAACTGCCGGATCTGGATCTGATAGTTATTCTTCAGTCCGATCTCAATGGCATCGGACAGGCTTAAGCTGGCAGTCTGGCTGATGCCGCTGTAACAGACCAGCAACAATAAGCCCATCATCCCGAAGCCGCTGCTACGAAGCAGCGCACTTTTGGAGAATACAAACGGAAACCGCTCTGCTTGTTCGCTTTGATCTGGAAGGTGATCTTTCCCCTGAGTTTTTTCCTGAATCATATCTGTTGGTTGTTTCGATTGTTTTACACAAATTTTTTTTCGAAGGCGAAGCGCTTCAGATAAAAGTTGTACAAAAAAGTGGTACCCGAAGCCAATAGCTTAGCCAGGTAATGGTTTTTCACAAAGAAAGCGACTTTCATCAGGCTGGAGAAGATAAAAGAGCTCAATAAAAGCCCTCCCAGAGAAACCGTCATCGCCATTGCAAAAACTTTGAATACCGGCCGGTTGAGTTTAAAGACAAAAAAGCGCTGCAAGAAAAAATTGGTCAGCATGGCAATGGCGAAGCTGGTAATATGCGCTCTGGTCTTACCGAACAAAAAGACATATACACATAAGGAATACAGGCCGTATTCGATCAAAGTAGCTACTAGGCTTGCAGTAGCATACTTCCCTTTCAGCAATAAAAGGCCGACCAGTTTATGCTCTTTCCAGTGCATCATCAGTCATCAGGCATTTACTTTCAGTTCCTTAAAAAAGATACGTACCTCTTCCCAGTTATTGACCCGGAAAAATCGCTCTTCGTAAGCATTATGAGAAGCCGTGAACAACAGGCCGGTGCCTTCAAATTTTTCCAGATTGTTGACATGATCATCGATCATATAATCGGCGCGGATAACGCTCTTGTCACCGCAAAAGACAAAGTTCTTCCAGTGTAGAAAAGGAAAGTGTTCCTGCAACCAGTCGTATTTATCTTCAAAAGAAGAGCGAAACTCCATGGCTGCCGTCGTGATAAAGATCTCGTAGTCCTCCATCAATTCCCGGATCACGGCCTGGCTACCGGGCATTACCTCCAGATCACGAAAAAAGCCTTTCTCAAACAATGCATCCCGTAGGTATTTTTCTTCTTCGCGCAATCCATAGATCTTTTTGCCCCAATAGTCCGACCGGTTCAGCTTGCGCCCGAATTCCTGCTCGTAAAGATCCAGGAATTTGGGCTCCACATTGGCCATCACTTCATCCATGTCGACGGCTATCCTTGGTTTCATTATTTGTGCGTTTTTATATTTTTTGAGTGTTTGAACGAAATCAGTAAATTCAATGTTCTGTCTCCGCCATTTCTCTGGCCGCAGGTTCAACTTCTGTATACGTAGGCTTCTTCCCGTTCCATGCATACTGGATATAGACCTTCAGCCGGTTGTTGAGGATCAGGAAAGCCGGCAGGATCAACAGAATGATGACCGTAGTAGCCAGCAACCCGAAGGATACGGATATAGCCATTGGGATCAGGAACTGCGCCTGCAAACTTTTTTCAAACAACAACGGAGCCAGTCCAGCAAAGGTAGTTACCGAAGTAAGCACAATAGGACGGAACCGGCTTATTCCGGCATTATACAGCGCATCCATCTGCTTCTGCCCGTCCCGGATATTATCGTTGAAGGTGGAAACAAACACCAGTGCATCATTGACCAATATACCGATCAGGGCAATGAAGCCCAGAATAGAAAAAAGGCTAATTGGTTTATCCAGCAGCCAGTGCCCCCAGCCCACACCGATCAATCCGAAAGGAATGAGCAGGAATACCGCAATGGTCTGGTTGATGGACCGGAAAGTAAGGGCAATCACAAAAAACATCAATCCCAACATCACCGGACCAACGATCATCATTGATTTTGCAGACTTCAGTTGCTCCCGGTTTTGCCCTTCAAATCTGGCTTCCACCCCGGGGTATCCCGCCAGTATCCTCGGTAGGATATCCTCCTGCAAACTGCTGGTCAGATCACTTACCGATACCCCATCATTAGCCACATCCGCCTCGATCTTCACTTCCCGTTTACCGTCCAGGTGATTGATGTTGATCACGCCCCGTTCAATTTCCAAATTGGCGATCTCACTCAACGGGTATTCTCTACCGTCTGCAAAACGCACCCGCATATCCTGGAGCTGGGTAATATCCCGGCGGTCCGTTTCGTCATAGCGCACCCATACCCGTACTTCGTCGCGTCCCCGCTGCAGGCGCTGCACTTCACTACCGAAAAAGCCACTGCGTACCTGCCCGAGTACCTCCTGTAGATTCAAGCCCAGATAACGGGCCTTTTCTTTCAGGGTAATGTTGATCTCCCGCAGACCTTCCTGATTATTGTCTACTACATCCACCAGTTCGGCCAGTTGCGTCATTTCCTGCTTGACGGCTTCCGTTGCTCTATCTAGTTGCTCATAGTTCGAACCGACCAGCGATACCGAGATCGGTTTGCCGAATGCAGATTGAGAGCCGTAGGTAACGATCTCTGCCTGCGGAATAGGGCCTGCTTCTTCGCGAATGGCATTGATCACATCCCGGGTAGTCATCGGATCACGGCTTTCCCCATCCAGAATAGCCAGATCGATAGAGCCGCGGAAAGTTGAGGGGCCTACAGTGCGTTGTATGCGTTCAATTGCCTGCTTTTCCCCGTTAAAAAACTGCTGACTCAGGCGGTCATTGGCCCTTTTAGCCGCATTTTCCAAATGCATCAACCATTGCTCGGTCACCTGCTCACGGGTACCGGCGGGCATCTGGAGCGTGATGTTGATATTGTCACGGTCGACAACCGGGAAAAATGTGCTGCGGATTACACCACCTCCGACAGAACCTATGGTAAGGATCAACGCTCCGATGACCAGACTAATGGTCAGGATCTTATTCTGCATGCTAAAACGAAGCGCCGGAGCATAGAGCTTATCGCGCATAAAATTCATTACGCTATCCAGAGCCCGCTGCACCATATTGGGTTCCCGGTCATGTTGCAAAGCTTTGGAATGCGCAACATGTGTCGGGAGGATCACGGCTCCTTCTATCATGGAGAAGACCAGCGAAAAGATCACTACTATGGACATTTCCCGGAAAAAATCTCCAAGGCTACCATCCAGGAAAAGGAAAGTGGCAAAAGCAATAATAGTAGTGATAATGGCCGCAAAAACCGCCGGCAGCACCTGCATGGTGCCATCCAATGCCGCTTTGAATCGAGGTACGCCTTTTTCGTATTGCTGATAGATATTCTCCCCGATCACAATACCATCATCCACCAAAATACCGATCACGATGATCATACCGAACAGGGAGATCACATTGAAGGTAATATCCAGCATATTAGCCACCAGAAACATCCCGGCAAACGAAATGGGAATGGCCAGGGCTACCCAGAAAGCCAGTCGCCAGTGCAGAAACATGGCCAGCAAGAGCAAAACGATAACGAAACCCTGTATCCCGTTTTTTCTCAGCAGCGCCATCCGCTGTTGCAGGATCTCGGAACCGTCGCGGATAATGGTAGCCTGCACGATATCATTCTTCTCATTGAACTCATCAACATAGTTCTTGACGTTCTCGGCAACGGTGAGGAGGTCTTCCTCCAGCGTATTCTGTACAGTAACAATAACGGCCGCTTCATCATTCAGATAACTCCGGTCGGGGCTGTCCGCCCATTTGTCCC
>JAGQXH010000518.1 GCA_020436695.1 Lewinella sp.
CGTGATCGGCATGACTAAAACCTGGGCCCGCGAGTTCGGCCGAAAAGGCATCACGGTGAATGCGGTTGCCCCGGGTTTCATCAATACGGAAATGGTGGAGACCGTCCCGGCTGAAATTCTGGAAGGTATGGCCGCAAGAACTCCGCTGGGCCGGTTGGGTGAAGCGGAAGATATTGCAAACGCTTACCTTTTCCTGGCTTCGGATGAAGCCGCATTCATTACCGGCAATGTGTTGAATGTGGATGGGGGATTGGTTTTTTAGATTTTTAACAGCTCTTAGCTATCCAGCCATAATGGCCATATATTCATCTAATACCCATGCGAAAACCTCTAAAAAAGTTCACGGATTTTACGAATGCGCTGTTGCCCAACGAAACGGCCTATCTCCTTTCCGTGCAGCAATTCGAAGAGGAAGACCGTCTGAAGATCCTGCGACAGATCGACTTCAATGCTCAGCACATTGAGCAGTTCACTCCCTACGATACGTCTATCGACAAACGTAAATACAACCACCTGCAGAACTGGATCGAAACCCGCCTCAAGGCCATCGATGTGGACGAACAGTTCAACAAGATGCTCGACTGGGAACAAAAGATCCTGACGGATTCCATTCAGGCAGCGGAGGAGAAGCAATTGCTGAAAGCGATCAGAAAATACCGGCATCCGTCTTATTTTTTTACCAAGTTTTACGAACTGATCGAGCATTACCGGCACTTTTTGTTGATCCGGCTACGCTACGCCGACCATCAACTGGCCGATAAATTTTTGAAGAAATATCGCAAGGCTTACCTCCAGGCCCGGGAAGTAAAGGAAAAACTACATGAGGCGTCGCTGGCCGTGGTCGGTCAGTATGCGGGTAGGGGAGGGGAATCCCGGCAATGGGAAGGTTGGCTGTCCGATGTTTTTTACAATGAAGAGCTGGAAGGGCAGATCCGCTATCTCGCATTGGTGCGGCTGGTGTTCGTTTGTCACAATTACCGGAAGTACGATCTGGTCCGGGAGAAGTTTGATTATCTGGACCAAAAGCTATCCGAAGGACTGTACTATTCCAAACGCCTGCTGGTCAATTATTACAGCAACCGTCTGATGATGCATTCCCATTACCGGGAGTACGATCGTGCAGTGTATTACGGCTACCTGTCGGTACGGGCCCGGACCCATGATTATCTCTTCTACGTCAACAATCTTTGTGCGGTACTGTTACGACTGGGGCGCAATCAGGAGGCACTACAACTCATGCAAGAAGCTTCTTCCGAAGCCAAGAAAACCAAAAACTTCCACAACCGGATCGGTTTTGTAGCTTTCTACATGCAGGCTCTGAAAAAGAACGGGATGCTCAAGAACGCCGGGCAATACGGAGATACATTTCTAAAAGCATACGCCAAAGAGATCTTGCAATACCGCTGGCATCTGTTCTTTTCTGTCTATCTGGAAGTGATGTTCAGTCAGCATCATTTTGAAAAACTGCTGAAGACCGCCCGGAAGTATCGCCTGCGGGAACGGGATAAAAATTACCGGTCAAATGCCAATTACCTGCCGGTGATCCCGCTTTATGTGGAGGCTGCTCAATTTCGGGAGGGCAATATTTCTCAGAGCAAGTTCTTTGATATCACTACCTCCTGTCTGGCTGACTACGATCTGCAATCCAATCGGACCTTCCGCACTTTTTGGGAGAACTTTACGGAGCAGGTGCCGGAGGTGAGAGATATTTCTGTGGGAGGTGTTGCTGGTCAGATCTAATTTTTAACACCCAAAGATATGTTCAGTAGTTCCTTGCGAGTTGCTACCTATCAATTAGGATTACAAAAATATGCCCGCTAATTAATATCTTCACATCGTCAGACCTTGACATGCCTACCCAATGAGCAAAGATCATACCGTCGTAATATGCTGCCTGCGCCAGTATGTAACGCATTGGTCGCATCTTCGCTTGATAAAACCACTCACTGTATGAAATCGAGTTTATATCCACTGTTCGTCCTATTTGTATTATTCACGGCCTGTCGTCAGACAGTACCGGACGAAGGGACCATCCCGGAATTTGCTATAGACCTGGAAGAGATCACCATCGACGATCTTCGCCAGGGATATGAAGCCGGCACCTATACCATTACTCAGGTGGTGCAGACCTATCTGGACCGGATCGCTGCCATCGATGATGCCGGGCCGGAGCTCAATGCCGTTATTCAGGTCAATCCGGATGCTTTGGAAATCGCGGCCGCACTCGACGTGGAATGGCAGAACGGTACTATTCGCGGGCCGATGCACGGTATTCCGGTATTGCTGAAAGATAACATAGATACGCACGATAAGATGTTTACAACGGCAGGCTCTGACTTGCTGGCCGGGTCACAGCCTTTACAGGATGCCTTTATCGTTGAAAGACTAAGGGATGCCGGAGCGGTTATTCTGGGCAAAGCTAACCTGAGTGAATGGGCCAACTTCCACAGCAGCTTTTCGTCCAGCGGATGGAGTAGCCAGGGAGGACAAACGAAAAACCCTTATGATCTGACCCGCAATCCCTGCGGTTCCAGTTCTGGTTCCGGAGTCTCCGTTTCGGCCAATTTGACGGTACTGGCTATCGGTACGGAAACCAACGGTTCCATTGTATGCCCCTCCAATAACAATGGGATTGTAGGTATTAAGCCCACAGTTGGACTGCTGAGTCGTTCCGGGATCGTACCGATCTCCTTTACCCAGGACACCCCCGGCCCGATGGCGCGTACGGTACGTGATGCCGCCATCTGCCTGGGAGCCATGGTCGGGGTAGATAGTACAGATAGTAAAACCCTGGCCAGTACCGGAAATTTCCAGATCGATTACACTCAATTCCTGGATGAAAATGCCATTCAGGGTAAACGCATCGGCTTTTATACGGCACCACTGGGGCAACACTGGCGGGTAGATACTATTGTTAAGCAAGCCGTTGCTTATCTGGAAAGCAGGGGGGCTACCATTGTGGAACTTCAGCAGATCGAGGGGGGGAATGTCGGCCGGGAATCGTTTCAGGTGTTACTCTACGAATTTAAGGATGGATTAAACAAGTATTTTGCTTCCTTGGGGCCGGATGCACCCGTTAGGAACATCGATGAATTGTACGAAAAGACACTTGCCGATTCGGCCAGTATGCAATATTTCGATCACGATCTGATTCGGCAGGCCATGGAGAAAGGTGATCTGGAGAGCGAGGAATATCAGAGCTCCGTTACGGAAATGCTGGAATCATATCAAAAAAATGGCATTGACCGGCTGATGGCCGAACACCAACTGGATGCCATCGTAGCACCCACCGGTGGCCCGGCCTGGAAGACTGACCTTACCCTGGGTGATCGCTTCGGTGTCTTTTCCAGTTCGCCGGCGGCGCGGGCGGGTTACCCCGCTGTAACTGTTCCGATGGGCACAATGGACGGGATGCCGCTCAATATCACTTTTTTCGGGAAGGCCTGGAGTGAGCCGGTTTTGCTGGCGCTGGCCTATGCGTATGAGCAGGGAACTAAGCATCGGATGGTGCCGGAGTACCGAAAGGGGTATTGAAATTTTCGATTTGGCCTTACGTGGCTTAATTAGTGTATTTACAGCTTAGCATCAGTTGGTTTATATTCTCACCTCGTAGTAGTTTGACGGAAATAAATGAACCAATTTTTTCTAAAGGTTTTGAAAATTCCGCACACCATCGCCTAATAGTCAATGGCTTAGCAAAATATTAAAAACCTAAAATTGGTTCATTTATTTTTTCTCCGTCACCTAACCACTTTCACAACAATATTATATGCCTGTGCAACAATAGTGTATCTCTTCCTGCTCGGATGAATTTACTTTTGAGTGTCTTATCACACTAAAATCATATAGCCATGAAGCATCTGAGTTTACTACTCTTAGCGGCACTATTAGCCCTGGTAGCCTGTACCAAAGAATCCTTGTCCACAGTTGAAGAATCGGCAAATCTCGAACTCCGCAATGGACAGGGAACAAAAGCAATGCGAAGCTTTAAAGGACACTTAATCAGTCCGCCGCCTATTCCCGGTACAGCTTGTGCTTTCGATGCCGAGAATTTCGGTTTGTTAATTACACAAACCGGAACTGGTACGGTCACTCATCTCGGAAGAATTACCGGTAGTTATTCCGGCTGTAGTCGTCCTTTCTTTCCGGGTGTTCCACAAAGTGTACCCGGAAGGTTTGTCCTGGATTTTGTCCTTACCGGCAGCCCCGGGGATGAGTTGTATTTTAACACTGAGTTTCTGAGTTTTCCCAATGAGGACGCCCCGCGATACAGCGTATTCGAGGGCGAATATACTATCACCGGCGGTACCGGGCGTTTTGCGGAGGCCACCGGTAGCGGTAAGGTCAGTGGAAGAGGGGCAGCCAATCCTGCTGATCAGACGATTGACCCGGAATTGGAATTGTCCGGTACTATTGTTTACTAATGCGGGCACAATTCTATACCGACACGGAAATGGTTTGGGATAAATTTAACCATTTCCTTTGTCGGCATATACTCAAAATGAAATGGTTGGGAGCAGCTCAAGTTCCGAAACCACTTCATTTTGCGTATAAATGGTATCCGCTTTCAAAATAGTTTCCTGCCGGCCGCCTCGCCTGTACAACACTCTTCGGAAAACACTAAATTCTGACCTATGCCTTTCACTATTAGTTACGTTTTGTTACTGACGATCATCTATCTGTTGAAATCATTTTATGGGAACCTACCATTCAAAAAAATCTTCCAAAGTTCCTATTTCGATTTCTCCTCGTTTTCACTAAATCCAAAATTTAACATAATGAAACATCAAGGCTTATTGATCTGCTTGCTGCTAACTACAGGCCTTGTTAGTATTTGCGCACAGAATACCCCAACCCCAGGAGAAAATATATTGGGCAGTTTCTCACAGGATGAATATACGCGCAATTATCTCCTGTATGTTCCTTCCTCCTACGACGGATCAGAAGCCTGGCCTCTGGTAATCAACATGCACGGCCTGGGAGGTAACAAGTTTGAACAAAAAGCATTTACCGGGATGCATCTGGTAGCGGATACTGCAAAATTTTTAATCGTCTTTCCGGAAGCCTCCTTAGGCGAAGTGCCGGCCATAGGTACGGCTCCTTCCTGGAATTCTGGAATGTTGCCGGAAAGAGCTGATGACGTTGCATTCATTGACCAATTGATCGATACACTCCTCCAAAACTGGAATGTAGACGAACAGCGTATTTATGCTACCGGAATGTCACAAGGAGGAGTAATGAGTTATCTCCTCGCCTGTCAGATCCCCGACCGTCTCGCGGCAATCGCTTCTGTATCCGGTGTCTCTCTTTTAAATATCGACTGGACCTGTACAGCGGATCGGCCTCTGCCGGTAATGCATATTCACGGTACGGCCGACGTCATTACGCCCTATACAGGTGGAAGTGGGATACTGGGACCGCAAGCAGTTTTTCCGCCGGTACGCGATCAACTGGCAGTTTGGCTGAATAATAATGGCTGTGCTGCCGATTCGACTGTTAGCACTTTTCCCGATCTGGATCTAAATGATGGTTCTACGGTCGAAATCCGGCAGTTTCGTAATTGTACGAGCTATGCAGGAAGCGATGGTACAGAACGAGTGGCCGAAGTTCGCCTATACACCGTATTCAACGGTGGTCATAGCTGGCCGGGTGGTTCGTCGGATGCAGTAGAGGAAAGACTATTAAGTGTTTTCGGTAACTTCAATCAGGATTTCAATGCCAGTGCAGAGATCTGGAATTTTTTCCGGCAACACCAGCTACCGGCTTCGATAAGTTCTGTAAAGCCTCTCGAAGCTTCCTCTATCCATCTGGAGGTTGCCCCTAATCCGTTTCATGAAGTACTGACTTTCCGTTTTGAATTGGAAGAAGCGGCTGATGTAAATTTGGTGCTTTATAATACGCTGGGACAGCCGGTAGCACAGATCATGGATGCCCACTTAGCGGCCGGCTCGCAGCTCATAGAATGGCGAGCGGATAGATCGATTCTAGTACCTGGATGGTATTACTATGGCCTGCAGATCGATGAAAAACGGCTAAGCAGACCATTAATACGGACTCGTTAGTGTAGCCAGATCTTTTAAAATTGATGGAAAAAACCAATTGAACAGGAATAGGAAGTAAGGAGTGTAGTAACTAAGTAATTTGACGGAAATAAATGAACCAATTTTTCTGAAGGTTTTGAAAATTTCGCACGCCATCTCCTGATAGTCAATGGCTTAGCGAAAAGA
>JAGQXH010000519.1 GCA_020436695.1 Lewinella sp.
AAATTGGCCACTGCTTTTAACCGGAACCATCCGATGACCGCCGAGGGAGGTGCTATTGACGAGGAATTTCGCCTCAATTATGTTTTCGATCGTGCAGAGACGGTCGCAACGGCTTTTATGGGACTTACTCTCAACTGTGCCCGCTGCCACGATCATAAATTTGATCCCATCTCTCAGGAGGAGTATTATTCCTTCACTGCCTTTTTCAATAATGTGAAAGAACTGGGCATGACTGGTGATGATGGAAACTACGGCCCCATGCTGCTTCTGCCCGAACCCGAAACGGCAGAAAAATTAGCAACAATCAAAGCCCAGATCAGTGCAAAAGAGATGGAGTTACAACAAAAGGCCGAACAGATCACTGAGATTAGTGACTTCATACAACAACTACCTAATGACTACCAACCGGAAAAACCGGTCGGCTATTTTCCGCTGGATCAAATAAGCGAAGAAAATAATCGAACTGTATTCGACAAAAATAGCAATAGCGTTTCTCCCGGAACACCCAAGCTGGTAGAAGGGAAATTTGGAAAGGCCTTATCTTTCACCGGCAATTACGATGAGCTGAATTTGAAAGGCATTGGCCTGACGGAGCTGAACGAACCCTTCTCAGCCAGTCTCTGGCTTAACAACAGCAAAAAAGAAAAAGGGCGTACCCAAACACTTCTGGGCACCAGTGGCAATAAAAATAATTTTTGGCGGGGTTGGGATTTTTACCTGGATGAACACAACCGGCTCAATGCCCGTCTGATCAATTCGCTGCCTCATAACTACCTCCACGTACAAACTACCGACTCCATTGCACTACATACATGGACGCAGGTAGCCTTAACCTATGATGGTTCCAGTGAGGCAGCCGGGCTTAAACTTTACATCAACGGGCAGGAGGCACCGATTGAGATCCGCTACGACCGGCTGTATAAAACCATTTATCCGATTACGACCGGAGCGCATGTCCGTGATCCAAACCGGGCACTACGGGCCGCTAAGAGTTACCGCTCATTTACCGGAGAGAACGGAGCATTTATCGGTAGCCTGGATGAGATCCGTTACTACCATTCCGCCTTAACACCGCTGGAAGTTGTTCTCCTGGATGGCAATCTTACTGTTTCCGATATAAAAAAAGATCCTAAACAGTACCAAACGCTACTCAAAAAACACTTCCGGCAGCAACAACCGGCCATCCGGCAGTTGCAGACGGAACTGAGCGATTTACAGGCCCGAAAAATGGAGATCATGGCCCCCATTGATGAAGTCATGGTCATGGAGGAAATGGCAAAAGCCCGGCCGATGTACGTATATCGGCGGGGGGCTTACGACGCTCCCACTCATCAGGTGAACACTGATACCCCGCATCAACTCCCTCCTTTCCCGGATGATCTGCCCCGTAACCGCCTGGGCCTGGCCCAATGGTTGTTTCAACCGAACCATCCACTTACCGCCAGAGTGACCGTCAACCGATACTGGCAGATGCTCTTTGGCCGGGGGCTGGTCAACACCCCGCAGGATTTCGGCGTGCAGGGCAGCCTGCCAAGTCATCCGGAATTACTCGACTGGCTGGCGGTCGACTTTCGCAACAGCGGCTGGGACGTGAAGGCTCTGTTGCGCACCATCGTGCTTTCCACTACTTACCGCCAAAGTTCTGAGCCTACGCAGGAAGCACGGGAAAAAGACCCGGACAACCGTTTGCTGGCACGCGCTCCCAGTTACCGGCTGCCGGCCGAAATGATCCGGGATAATGCGCTGGCAGCCAGTGGACTGCTGGTCAGGCAAGTGGGCGGCGAAAGTGTACGCCCCTACCAACCGGAAGGGCTCTGGATTGAAAAAGGCACCTTTTCCCACATCCTCCTTACCTATCAGGTGACAAAAGGTGATAGTCTTTACCGCCGAAGCCTGTATACCTTCGTCAAGCGCACCTCTCCTCATCCCTTTATGACCACTTTTGATGCCCCTCCCCGTGAGGTCTGCACCGTGAAACGGGAAAATACCAACACGCCATTGCAGGCTCTGATCCTGATGAACGATCCTCAATTCGTAGAAGCCTCCCGGGCGCTGGCGGAACGCATGCAGGTGGCCGGAGGCGAGCAGTTACAGGATCAGTTGATATATGCTTTTCGCCTGGTTACCGGCCGTCATCCCAAAGACCGGGAACTGGCTCTTTTCGAGGAATTGTATCAAAAGCAGATCCACCGCTTTCAGGAGCATCCCGAAGAAGCAAAGGAACTGCTGACTGTGGGAGAATTCCAACATGCACCGGAACTGGATGATCCTAATACCGCGGCACTGGCCATGGTAGCCAATACCATGCTGAACCACGATGAGGCTTATATGAGGCGTTGAGTCTTAGCGATTAATGAAAGTACAATCCTCCATCTGTGGATTGAAAAAATTAAAAACCTAAAGAGATGTCGCATCACTGCCACCATCAAAATAAACAATATACCCGTCGGGATTTTCTTACCAGAACTTCACTCGGGCTGGGCGCGCTAACACTGGCGTCCTTTCTGGATCCCATGCAGTTATTCAGTCAGAATAGTGCATCTGCAACGCTAAACGGTGGTATTTTGGGCAAACCTCATTTCGCCCCCAAAGCCAAACGGGTGATCTATCTTTTCCAGAGCGGTGCGCCATCGCAGCTCGATCTGTTTGATTACAAGCCTCTGCTCAATAAAATGAATGGCGAGGATCTGCCCGAAAGCATTCGCAGCGGGCAACGGCTAACGGGCATGACTGCCGGTCAGTCTTCCTTCCCACTGGCCGGGACGGTTTTTGATTTTAAACAACACGGCCAAAGTGGAGCCTGGGTAAGCGATCTGATGCCGCATACGGCGAAGATCGTGGATGAGCTTTGTTTCATCAAATCCATGTATACGGAGGCGATCAACCACGACCCGGCTGCGACCTTCCTCACCACGGGCTCTCAACTACCCGGACGGCCTTCCATGGGTTCCTGGATCAGTTACGGGCTGGGATCGGACAATGAGAATCTACCGGCTTTTGTAGTCCTGGTCACAAAGGACAAAACGGGGCAGCCGCTTTATTCCCGTCTGTGGGGCAATGGATTTCTGCCTTCTCAGCACCAGGGCGTGCAGTTCCGCTCCGGGAAGAACCCCGTGCTCTATCTGGAAAATCCGCCGGGCGTAAGTTCGGAAGGGCGGCGCGAGCAACTCGATTATCTCAAACAACTGGAAGCCATCAACCATCAGGACCTGAACGACCCTGAGATCATGGCCCGCTCGGCCCAATATGAAATGGCTTTCCGTATGCAGACTTCCGTCCCTGAGATCATGGATGTCAGCGATGAACCCGAATATATTTATGAGATGTACGGCGATGACAGTCGAAGGCCGGGCTCTTATGCCGCAAACTGTCTGCTGGCCCGTCGGCTGGTGGAACGCGGCGTGAAGTTCGTTCAACTCTTTCATCAGGGATGGGATCAGCACGGCAATCTGCCGCGGGCCATTAAAACCCAATGTAGAGAAACCGACCAGAGTACCGCCGCACTGATCACAGACCTTAAACATCGCGGCCTGTTGGACGATACGCTGGTGATCTGGGGAGGAGAATTCGGACGTACCAATTATTCCCAGGGAAAACTTACCGTCGATAACTATGGGCGGGATCATCATCCCAAGTGTTTTACCATTTTTATGGCCGGAGCCGGTGTTCGGAAAGGATTTACTTTCGGTAGTACCGATGATTTTGGTTATAATGTGGCCCAGAATCCGGTACACGTACATGATATGCAAGCCACCCTGCTTCATCTGCTCGGCGTAGACCATGAACGGCTGACTTTTAAATATCAGGGGCGGCGATTCCGGCTCACGGATGTCCACGGAAATGTGGTGAAAGACATCCTATCATGATCTTGTAAAGCTGTCCTATGAACAATACAACACTTTCTGTTCCGATCATTGATATTAGTTCCCTGATCAGGGATGATAAAATAAATTCTACCGTACCGGAACAACTGGCCGCCGCCTGTCGGGAATTTGGTTTCTTCTACATCAGCGGACACGGTATCCCTGAAGAGTTGCAACGGCAACTGGAAGATCAAAGTGCGGCCTTCTTTGCCCGTCCGCTGGAAGAGAAAATGAAGATCCGCATGGAATTGGGCGGAAGAGCCTGGCGGGGCTATTTCCCGGTTGGGGATGAGCTCACCTCCGGTAAGCCGGATCTGAAAGAAGGACTGTATTTCGGTTCGGAACTCGGAGAAGATGATCCGCTTGTGCGTGCGGGTATTCCCCTGCACGGCGCGAATCTTTTCCCGTCGGATATGCCGGAATTCCGGGACACTGTTTTGGAATACATCAGCAAGCTGACTGAACTGGGGCATCACCTTATGAGGGGCCTGGCTCAAAGCCTGGAATTGGAAGCCGCCTATTTTGCCGATCGATATACCACTGATCCCCTCACCCTTTTTCGTATATTTCACTACCCGCCGGGACATGCCTATCCGGATCTGGATGCGCCCTGGGGAGTAGGTGAACATACCGACTACGGCGTATTGACCATACTAAAGCAGGACCCCGTTGGCGGCCTTCAGATCAAAAGTCGCTCGAAGTGGATCGAAGCTCCCTACATTCCAGGTACTTTCGTTTGTAATATCGGTGATATGCTCGACCGTATGACCAAAGGATACTACCGTTCTACGCCGCACCGGGTATTAAACACTTCCGGAAAAGGGCGTTTTTCTTTTCCTTTTTTCTTTGACCCTAATTTTTCGACCAGGATAGCGGCCATCGATCTCAGCCAGATAGAATCTGTAGTCGACGACCAGCAGGACAGATGGGACGGCGCCAGTGTACATGAATTTGAAGGGACTTATGGCGATTACATTCTCAATAAAGTATCTAAAGTTTTCCCTCAACTACGTAAAAACATTTGAGCAATGAAGTATAGGCTGCTGCCTTTGGCGGTATTATCTATGGTAGTAACCGATTGTGCCGGTCCCCGAAGTTTCGAGAATGCCTATCTCGATGAGGGTTACAAACTGGTTTGGTCAGAAGAATTCAATACGAACGGACGTCCTGATCCTTCGAACTGGACTTATGAACACGGCTTTGTACGCAACCAGGAATTACAGTGGTATCAGGAGGAAAATGCTTTTGTGGAAAACGGATTACTGATCATCGAAGGCAGAAGAGAGAACGTACCGAACCCAAATTTTGCAGCAGGAAGTGATGATTGGCGGCTTAATCGCAAACAGGCCGACTATACATCGGCCAGTATCAATACCCGAGGCCGCCATGCCTGGCGTTACGGCCGCTTTGAAATTAAGGCCAGGATCAAAACCCAGGCAGGGCTCTGGCCGGCCATCTGGACATTGGGACTTGGGGAGGAATGGCCGGCCAACGGCGAGATCGACATCATGGAATTCTACGGTGGCAATATTCTGGCAAATGTGGCATGGGCCAGTAGTGAACGCTGGAAAGCCATCTGGAATGATTCCCGTACACCCGTCAGCAGTTTTAAAAACACGGATTGGGATGATCAATTTCACCTGTGGCGAATGGACTGGACGCAAGAATCGATCAGTATTTATCTGGACGGACAACTGCTGAACCGAATCTCGCTGGATGAAACGATCAACCAAAGAGGAAAAATAAAGAATCCATTCCTGGAAATGGAGCATTATTTTTTGCTCAATCTTGCCATTGGTGGACCAAACGGCGGTGATCCATCCGGAACCGTCTTTCCCACCCGATATGAAGTAGACTATGTTCGCATCTATCAGCTCCATTAGTTGTCAGCCCTGGTACAATACAGAAACGAATTCAAAGTATTTTCAACTCCCCTACTGTATTTAATATTCGGAAGTCTTAATTTTAACCCCTTCAAGTGAAACCTCAACCAATGAAAAACTGCCTTCAACTTTTACTAGTTTCTTTAATGTTGTTCGGAGGCCAGGTGCAGGCCCAGTGGTGCGGCTCTGATCTGGGCTTACTGTCTTCAGAAGAACAACAAGCTGCTTTTGATTTTTATCAGCAAAACCGCACACCGGCCGCCAGAGGTGACGGCATCGATTCCGTAGCAGTAACCATCCACATCATTGAATCCCGTGCCGTGGGTTCCATTGACATTTCAGTTGATCAGATCGAAGAAGAGATCGAACGAACTAATCGGATCTACAATAGCGCCGGAATTGAATTTTTCATCTGCGGTTCTCCCCGGTACATCCAGGGAGGTGGAACTTACACCTTCAATACGGGAGATCAGCTCAACC
>JAGQXH010000051.1 GCA_020436695.1 Lewinella sp.
TGGGCGCAGGCTGACCGCTTTACCATAATTACCAACCCCATGTACGGAGTGATTCAGCAGGTAGACATCGAGATCGCCATCCAGATCATAATCAAAAAAGCTGGCCTGAGTGGCAAAACCACGAAAATCCAGACCGTATTCAGCAGCCGCTTCGCGAAAATGGACTTCCCCATCGGGTGTTGTCTCATTGATGTACAGCCGGTTTCTTCCCGACTTACCTTTGTAATCTCCCAACTGGCATACGTAAATATCCAGTCGGCCGTCTCCGTCGACGTCGGCCATCGTTACTCCGGTAGACCATTCGCCATTACTACTCACGCCCGCCGATCCACTGATCTCTTCAAATTGAAAATTGCCCCGGTTCAGATACAATTGATTGGGGCCCTCGTTGGCGGTAAAATACAGATCCGGTAATCCGTCCCGGTTGATATCCCCTGCCGCTACGCCTCCACCATTATAGTAGTACAGATACTGGATAATGTTGAATGAATCCGTCGGATGAAGATCGTTACTGAAACTGATGCCGGTAGACTGCCGTAAACGAAACGGTATATCCGCTACCTGCCCGCAGGAACCAAGAATTATGATTGCAAAGGCCAACAGAGCCAAACCAATATTTTTCAAGCGCATAGTCATTTTAAAAATATTCCGGTCGTTGGTAAGTACTACCCGGCACTGACAAACAATCCAGACAACGCTCCGGGTAGTCAAATTCAAATGGGGAATATTTACATTCATAAAGCGGACGTGCCGGCGTTTCTCCCGGCGTCAGCGCTCTGCGGATCGTATCCCTCGAAGCAGCACTGAAATATCCCAGCACTTCTTCGCCAGGATCATTGAGATTGTAAACATTCCCCCGGATCGGAGCCGGTGGTGTGTCGAAGATCGTACCTACATTGGTAATCGTCTGATTCACCTGCCTCCAGAAAGTATAAGCATTTTCCGTGAGGCTCTGCAAATAAACATTAAAATAATGTTTTTCTTCAAAGCGCCAGTCAAGGATCTGGGTGGCCACCTTTAAACCCCTGAGGGTACGGATCTGCTCTCCTTTTACATCCGTCAGCAAAAAATCCCGGGTTGCCGGATAGTCGTATACAAAACAGGGGGGCGGGATGACCCCAAATGGATCCGGGAAGTCGGTCGGCGACAACAAATAGACCTCTTCCACATCAAAACGATAAAAAGACTGTACATCGGCATTTTGTTCTACTCGTAGATCTACATAGGCGTTCACTACCGGATAAGTGATGATATTGCCGTATTCATTCAGTTCTTCCTGTTTTTCAAAATCAAAATAGATGGAATCCAGACGAGCGGGAACCGGTGGAATGGTTTCCGGTTCGGATTCGTACATATTTCCGTTCGGCAATCTGATCCGGATATGATAGGTCCGGCCGATCTCAGGCCGTAGTAACCCCTCGGCAATCTGATAATGCCCCTCCCCTATTTCCTGATAAGCCAGAACCGTGCCGAGGTCATCGTAAACGGCGATTTCCGCCTGTTCTACCGGTGTGGTGATCCGATTGGTTGAAGCCGTCCTACCCAGATATACATCAAAGGGGCCACTTCCGGTACCGACCCCTCCGTCCACGACCAACTGACCGCCTTCCCGGGTGGTGTCAAACTCAATGATCTCTACACAAGCTGCCTGTGACAGGATTGTCAGCAGCACAAGGATCGGATATGGTTTGATAAACTGCATAGGATCAAAAGCTGAAGTTATAGGAAATAGCCGGAATAAAGGTCCCCAGCACCGATAGCTTGGTGGCACTGGGAATAAATTTTTCCCGGGTTTGTTGATAATAGACCGAAAAAGCATTCTTCCGGGCTAAAAAGTTGTAGATCGAAAGGGTGAAGCTGCCCCGGTATCGCCGGTTCACCAGCTTCTTTCCGTTGATGGTCAGCGACATATCCAGTCGGTAACAATCCGGAATTCGGTAAGCGTTCCGGTCGGAAAAATGCGGAATGATCACATTATTCAGTTCGTAGCTGGATACAATTGCCGTGATGGGCCGGCCGGTATTATAAACGAAATTGATGCCCCAAAATATGTTCTTCATCACCTCATATTTGGCTACCAGCGTAAAATCGTGCGGCTTATCAAAACTGGAAGGATACCACGCGCCTCCGTTTACCTGTGTTTCTTTCCGGTTACCATCCACCTTTACCAAAGAGCGGGAGTAGGTATAGGACAGCCAACCGGACCAACGTCCTTCATTTTTCTTGATGAGAAATTCTAAACCATATGCTTTTCCCTTGCCGGGTAACAGATCCGTTTCCAGGTGCTCATTCAAAAGGAGATCAGCAAAATCCTTATAATCAACCAGATTACGGATGTTGCGATAAAAGCCTTCGACCGAAGTTTCGATGTTGTTATCATTGAAATTGCGAAAGAATCCCAGGGAGTAATTATCCGAGATCTGGGGCGGGATGTAAGCCGTACTCAGTTGCCAGACATCCACCGGCGTGCTGGCCGACGTATTGGAAATGAGGTGAATGTACTGTCGCATCCGGTTGTAGCTCAACTTGACGGAACCGTTCTCTCCAAGGCGGTAGCGCAAAGAAAAGCGGGGTTCAAACCCGTTGTAGGTATTGATCACCGCTCCCGATGTATAAGATACGGTATCGATTATATTGTAAGGCGTAAGCGGCTCTCCTGCCTGGTAGAGATACACCTGATCCGGCCCCAGAGCCTGAAATACCGAATACCGCAGTCCGGCCGAAAGGGCCAGTTTTGGCGAAAGCTCAAAATCATCGTTGAGGTAAACGGCAAATTCCCGGCCCGTTTCCCGGGATACTTCCTCGCTGATCACGGTAGACTGATCCCCGCGTGGGTCAATGCGGTTAGGCTGGTTCTTATAGATGATACCCTCTGCTCCAAAATTGAGCAAATGATGTTCTCCCGCGTTCCATACAAAATTCTGCTTAAGCTGCGTATACTGCTGACCGTTCCGGTAATCAAAGGCATCAGCCCCCTGTGGTTCGAACTGCTGATTGCGATACCCCCCGAGGATCAGAGAGGTAGATGAAGAAAAATTCGGCCGGATAATGGAATTCCACTTTAAAGTGGTCGTATAGGTTCGCCATTGATAACCGAACTGCAGGCCGAAGCGGAAAAAGTCATAGCTATTGTAATGCGAAAGGCTGAGTGTATTATTGATGTTGAAACGATGGGACAATACTCCGGTCAGGTCGTAAAAATTGGCCCGGCTGTTCCGGATATCCGGCCTTTCTACTGATTTCAGGATCCAGTTGGCGTAAGAGGCACGTCCGGCCAGCAGATAGGAAGTATGCCCTTTCCAGAGCGGACCTTCCACCAACACACGGCTGGAGATGGCACCCAATCCGGCTTTGAGATGAAATTCATCAAAGTTGCCTTTCTTGATCTCCACGTCCAGTACGGAAGAGGTACGCCCACCGTATTGGGCGGGTACGCTCCCCTTGTAGAGGGTGAAATTCTGGATCACATCCGGATTGAATACCGAAAATAATCCCAACGCGTGGGAGGTGTTGAATAGTTGGGCATTATCGAAAAGAACAAGGTTTTGATCTACCTTGCCGCCTCGCACATTGATGCCGCCCGCTCCTTCACCGATTGTACTGACGCCCGGCAAGGTTGCCAGGCTTTTTAATACATCCAGTTCTCCAAGTAAAGTGGGTAATTCCCGGATATTATCCACATTCAACGATACCACGCCACTGCGCACGTCCACCACATTCTGGTTGCTGGGGCGGGCTTTGACCAGGATCTCTTCCAGACTGAACGAACGTTCCTGCAAACCGATGTCCACTACGCCATTTACATAGAGATTGATCACTTTGACCTTTTCTTCCAGCCCGAAACTGCGAAAAACGACTTCATGCTGTCCTACAGGCAAGATGAGGTCATAACGGCCGCTATCATTGGTAACGGTCCCTACTCCCAGATCCCGGGCAAATATAGTTGCTCCCATCAGCGACTCCCCACTGGCCGGATTAGTGATCTTTCCGCTCAACACCACCGTTTTACTGATGCCGATCATTGCCGGGGTACCAATGTCGATCGTATCCGGTACCGTTTGAGCAGAGAGGGAAGTGAGCAGGCCGCATCCCAAGAGCATAGTATAGAATGCCATTTTGCAATGGGTATATGAAGGCTTTCCAGGTTTGAGAAACCTGGAAAGTCCGGCCATTTTATGTGGTAGGTCAATCATCATGCTATGCTACTGGTCTTCATATTGATGAAGGTTAATGTGTATTCATTCAGCTATTCCAAGCAGCAAGGTGTGGCAGATTTTCAAATCTGCCATACCTCCATTCAACGCAAAACGCTTACTTCTCCGCTCAGCGAACTGCGCGTGCCGTCAGTCAAAGTGATCTCCGCTATCCAGATATACAGCTCAGTGGAATTTCCCAACGAAATTCCCCTACCATCCCAACCAGCGGTAGGATCATTTAGAGGCACATCCCGGCGTTCGAAAACTAAACTGCCCCAACGATCAAAGATCCGAAAGGAATTGACCTGCGCGCGATTGCCGATGCTCCCCTGAATATAAAAGACATCATTTACGCCATCACCGTTGGGGCTGAATGCGTTCGGCACATAAAGATCTCTTACCGGTACCACGGTAATTCGCAAACTGTCCACCAGTTCACAATTACCTCCATCACTGATACGCAGCGTATACATATTGTCTTCCAACGATAGTAAGTCCGGATCGGTGCAGTCCCGGCAGCTCAATTCAAAGGTTCCACTGCTCTCCCATTCCCACTCCCAACCGGCATCGGCGGAAGTCTGCACCGGAATAGTCACCTGCGTTCCTTCCTTGAGTTGTAGATCCGGGCCAAGATCCAGGAATGCCGGTTCCGGAAAAGCTTCGATCAGAATGGAATCTGAAAATGCGAAACAGTCTCCCTTGACCTGCACCCAATACAGTCCCGGTTGGGTCACGCTGAGTTCCTCTCCGGTAGAGCCGTCACTCCACAGATAGTCGGCATCCCCCTGTGAAGGAATGGAAAGGAAAGCCGTGTCCGCCGTGCAGTTAAAGCGAATAAGATCTTCCAGCTCCAACGAATTTACCGGCAATACCTCCAAAAGATTGGGATCATCCGGCAAAACCGTTATGGGATTATCCGAAAGAAGTGTCCCACCAAGCCCCAAAGGCAGATTTTCCATACTGGCCTGGGTCTCGAAAAAACGTCCGGCAGTGGAATTCACCCGGACACGGGTCCGGATGATATTCTCTCCAATGAGGACATCCAGAATAGGAATGTACAATTCATTCCCACCCACGCCCTTTTCTATATTTGCCAATGTGAAGGTGTGCTCTTCTACGGCAGCAATAGTCCATTCCGGCGGCAATACATCCTCAAAAACGATATCGGTTTTTCCTATCCCACTATGATTCACGATCCGGTAATCAATTGTCACTTCCGAACAGGGGAAGACACGGTCAGGCCGGATCGTGCGGGTAAAGGTCATGGTAGCAGGACAGGAACAGCCGTCACCGAACTGACCGGCGACATTGCTGGTGATCCGGGTAGCCCCTCCTTTCACTTTATCGATCGCATACAGCGTAGATTGTTCTGCCCCACCGGCATTGGAACCATACCCGTACAGATTTCCTTTTTCATCAAAAAAAAGCGATTCAAAGGCCGGTTCGATCTTTTGGTGATTGTGATGAGAAACATTATTCGTGCCCAGTACTACCAGTTGCTTATTGGCTTTGTCATACCCATACGTTACTCCGGTAATCGGGTCGGTAGCCAGATCAGTAATGTAAGTCGGGTAATTCGATACCAGTCCGGCGCTACCCGCATAGTAGTTATCAACCGTCAGATTGATGGAGTACACTTCTTTATCTCTCCCCGATGCCTTATCTCTACCAACTACGAACAGCCGCCGCCCTTCCGGCATCACATCCCCGGCTACATACTCCAAAGCGATATCCAGATGGTCCGGCACTCCCAGGCTGGTTACTTTTCCGGAGGCGTCGATGCGCAACAACTCTTTGGTATCGTAATCCAAGGCGTACATATACAGGTCCTCAATGCTCATCCCCAGACAAGTGTATCGCCGCTGGGGTTCACTGAGTGGAATTTGGATCCGGCGAAGTTCATTACCTTCCTCCAGCCGGAAATTGTACAGGCGGCTCTCTCCATTTTCCTGCATGATTACATAGAAGGTGTGATCACATAGGAAAGTCTGGGGAAAAGCTACCGCCGTGCCCAGCAGAAAAACAATGGATATGGAGATGTTGCGGATCATGTATTATTTGGGAGGTTGGGATACTTGGATATTGAGATCTTAATAGGATTGACTTTACTCTTAACATCCTAAGATCCCAAGGTCCGGACGGTTCCTCAGCTCTCATCGTTCCCGAAACCGAATACCTGTATTGTATCATTATTGCGCGCCACGAGCACATAGGGCCGGCCCTGGATGTGGATCAGCTTGAGGTCCCGAACCTGACCATAAGTTTTGAAGCCGGAACCTTTCGAAGGCACCGGTGTAAATTGGCCCTGGCCGTTTCCGCGCAGAAACAGGCCGTAATTAGCATCATAACGTCCAGCCTCCGGTTTAACATCATACAGGTTGCCTCCCAGTAAGATATCTTCCAAGCCATCTCCATCGAAGTCATAAACCAACAAACCGTAGATTGGAGAGAGCTGTGCCATTTTAGGCAGAGGCTCCAGAATAAAAGTCCCATCCGGTTGGCTCAATAGTACCGAACTGGCCAGATCTTCTGCACTTAACTTAATAGATTTGGCCAACTGATCCGGGTTAAAAATATCTTCTACTCCCTGACCGACATAGCTGCTATAGCGCAGATATTTCTTTTTCATGGCGGGCATTTGGGTCACCAGATCGTGCCGTCGCGCATAAGGCAGATACTTTCCATCTTCTTTACGGGCAATGATCTGCTCGGCCGAACCGTTCTGATCAAAATCGTTGATGTACATCACCAGTGGGTTCTCCGCACTAGCCCGGAAGCGGGAATTCCAGCCGTGGTTACCCAGTACATAGTCGGGTTTATTATCGCCGTTAAAGTCTCCTTCCTTGATACAGTTCCACCAGCCGGATGAGGGTCCGATGCCAAGCGAACCATTTTCCACTTTGGTGAAATGTCCTTCCCGGTTCTCAAACAAAGTAATGGGCATCCATTCGCCGGTGACAATTAGATCAAGATCGCCGTCGGTATCAAAATCAGACCATAAACCATCGGTGATCATGCCGAGATTGCTCAACTCCGGCGCGACCGAAGCAGTAACATCTGAGAATTTCCCACTGCCGTCATTCTGCAGCAGATAAGCATTTACCGGTACGCCGTAAAGGAAAGGCCGTAGCCGTATTCCCACGAACAGATCAAGATCGCCGTCGCCATCATAATCTCCGGCTTCTACAGTAGAGGTGCTTTCAAAGCGGGAAGTAGGCAAGATCTGGTCGGATAGTTCAAATTGCCCTTTTCCATCATTAATATACAGCCGATCGATCAAAGCGGAGGAAGAAGAAGGCAGCTCGTTGCCGCCACTGGCTACATACAGATCCTGATCGCCGTCACCATCGGCATCAAAAAACAGACAGTCGGTATCTTCACTGGTTAGGTTTTTGACCAGTACGGCGTCATTAATGGAACGGAATTTTCCATTGCCCTGCTGCTCCAGAAATGCACCGGGTGAGTCTTTAGCACCTCCTATGAAGAGATCTTCCCGGCCGTCTCCATTCACATCAGCAATGGCGATATTCGGCCCCGGTGTCGATAACATATGATAGATCAACCTTTCTCGATTAAAGTCGGAGAAGAGATTTTCCTTATGGCGATAATTGAATGCCATTTCCGCACTAAGGTCGCGGAAAATGCCCGAAGGACCGTCCGTCGCGGCGTGCATCAGGTCCATTCCGGCAATGGGGCGTCCCTCTTTCTGATCGAGGTGAACGACCTGATCGGCGACGACATCCGTCAGTAAAGTCCTGGTTCCATCGATTCAGTATACGATCACCGAGTCTATCTGATCTACCGAGCCCAGGCCAAAATGCATCTGGTACCCGACCGAAGACTGGAAACCACGCATCGGCATATGTTCCAGATACTGGATCTGATCCCCGTATTTCAGGGTTACTACGGCACCCACTGCCTCAGTATTATCCTTTTCTCCGGTAAGTTCGAAGGTCAGATAATGATTTTCCGGATGCAGCTTATTCGTTTCATTCCGATAAATAAAGGCCGGCATGTTGACATTGTTGACGATCAGATCAAGGTCGCCGTCGTTATCCAGATCCGAATAGGCCGAACCATTGGAATGGCTCAGTTGGTCAAGACCAAACTCATCGGCCCGGTTGACAAACGATAGATCACCTTCCTGGTGAAAGGCATAATTGGCAATGGGTCGCACGGGGATCGAATCCACCAGGGTTTTGAAATCCACCCCTTCTCGGGTAATGATCATGCGCTGGGTGGCTGAGTTGGCGATAAAATCGATATAGTCCTGGTCGGTAAGATCCTGATAAATGCCGTTGGCTACGAACAGGTCTCTCTTGCCGTCATTGTCCATATCGAAGATCAGTGCACCCCAGCTCCAATCTGTAGCTTCTACGCCCGCCAAACGGCCGATCTCACTGAAGGTTCCGTCTCCGTTATTTAGTTGTAAGGTATTGCGGGTAAACTGGTGGTAATAGTCCTGTTTCAGGTTTTCCTGGTATTTGTTCCAGTCCTCGAAGGTGGTCTTTTGCTTGATATCCTTATCCTTTTCCGGCAACATCTCGGTTACAAAGATCTCCGGATAACCATCGTTGTTGAGGTCGGCCATATCGGCCCCCATGGAAGCATTACTGATGGAACGCATTTGCTCGGTGAGATCCTCACGGAAAGTGCCGTCCCCATTATTCATATAGATATAATCCCGCTCGAAAAAGTCGTTCGAGATATAAATATCCTGCCAGCCATCGCGGTCGATGTCCCCTACCGTGATCCCCAGCCCAAAGCCGATAACACTGCCGTAGATCCCTGCCTCTTCGCTTACATCGGTAAACGTCACTGCGGAAGCAATCCCCGACGGACTGATGTGATCGTTCCGGTAGAGCTTGTCTCCGCCCACCGAATCGCGGACCGGCCGCTCGTTCTGCTTCAGGTTGAAGCTTCCGATAGCGCGGAAGGAGTTATTAAGCAGATAGAGATCCAGATCACCATCGTGATCATAATCAAAAAAAACACCGTGCGTGGACAGTCCCTGATCAGCAATGCCATAAGCCTCAGCCTCTTCGGAAAAAGTGCCATCCTGCTGATTAATGAACAGCTCATTCTGCTTGTTATCACCTTCGATGTCTCCGGAGTTGCAAACGTAAATATCAAGCCATCCGTCACCGTTGACATCGGCCATTGCCACGCCGGTCGACCACGCTCGATTACCTCCGACCCCTGCCTTTTCAGTTACATCTTCAAACTTGAATTCCCCCTTATTGATGAACAGGCGGTTCTTATCCTGATTGGCCGTAAAGTAGATATCTTCCAGCCCGTCGCCGTTGACATCACCTACGGCTACCCCGCCGCCATTATAAAAATTGCGGTAGGTGTAAATATTGAAGTTTTTGTCAAAGGTCAGATCATTGGCAAAATCAATCCCGATCGCCGGCCCATCCATCAAAGTGTACAAAGATGATGAGGCAGAAGTGGACGACCTATCTTTTATTCCACACGAAAAGGCCAGCATTACCAGACCAAGTGTGAGCACGATGCGATAATTCATGACTCCTTTTCTTTATTTTCTTTCGGCTTATCCACTGTCAGATCGGTAAATACGGCGTTCACCGAATTATTGAGATTATTCTTAAACAGGCGGATCTGCCGGTTACCGTTTATATTGACGAATACGCTTCCTTTTTCCGGATGGGTAAATTCCTTAAATGGACCATACCAGTCTTCATACATACCAAGTACATCCGTCAGAAGAGAATCTACTCCATAAGTATCCTGCCAGGAGAATGCATCATAAGCGAATTCCACGGGCATTTCGTAGATCTTATCTTCATAAAAACTCGGATAGAAGTTCATCTTACCCGGATGTTTCAACTTGTCAGATATATCATACTGTACTGAATTATTGGAAGGACCATTCAAAAACAACTGCTTTTTATTCATCTCCCAGCAGTATCTGTAGAATTCCTTGGAATCCATTCCGAAGTAAATACCCAGGAAAATACTATCCTGACGGATCCCACTCGCCAGATTCTCCTCCACCATTTCCCGGTATTCCGATTTAAAGGTACAGCCGGTAACTAGCAAAATGAGCAGGGCAACCAGGCCGAAGCACAGTCTTCTCATTATTGTTTTCATTTGTTTTCAATTTTCCTCTCTTACTGAAATGCCAGTTTGAGTTTGTACATGAGAAATTGCTGTTATAATATAGAATAGATCCAAACACCTCCATCAATACTCAAACACCTCTAAAGGTCCATTATTTTTCGCAACCAGCAGTCGCTTACCGGCCAGTAGCGCAAAATCACGTACTTCACCTTTAATGCACAATCCGGATTGGGCCGCAGGAACTGCCGTGAAATTCAGTGCACCGTCTCCTTTGAGATAAACCCCATAGCTGGCGTCATAAATACCCACTTCCGGTTTGGACCGGTACAGATTGCCCCCCAGTAGAATATCCGTATGGCCGTCGCCATCAAAATCTTCCAGGGCAATACCGTACATCGGAGAGAATTGTGCCTGTGCGGGCAGCGGCCGTGCGGAAAAGGTTCCATTACCCAGGTTCTCGAACAGCATGGTTCGGGTCTCGGTAATATCCAGGCGGATAGCGCGTGCCAGCTGATCGGGCACAAAAATATCCTCAATGGTCTGCTCCCGGTAATCTTTGAACTTCAGGTATTTCTTTTTCAGTGCCGGCATCTGCATCACCAGGTCGGTACGCAATACCATGGGATAGGATCTACCATCCTCGAACTGGGTCAGGATCTGTTCTACCGACTGATTGTGATCAAAATCATTGATATACATATGCACGGGCGTAGAACCAGAGGCCACGAAACGGGAATTCAGGCCGTGATTCCCGGCAATGAAATCCTGGTCACCATCCTGATCAAGATCCGCTACTGCCACAGCATTCCAAAAGCCGCTGTACTGGTCCAACTGGTCCTGGCTTTCACTCCGCCGAAACCGGCCGTTGTCATTCACCAATATGGTGATCGGCATCCATTCTCCGGCAATGATGAGGTCCTGATCTTGATCAGCATCCACATCCGCCCATCGGGCATCCGTCACCAGGCCGATATCTTTGAGGTCCGGAGCAATGGCCTCACTCACATTATTGAATTTTCCGCTGCCGTCGTTCTCCAGGATATAACTGCTGGCCGGCACTCCGTACAGGAAGGGTCGCAGACGTATCCCCACGAACAGGTCCAGGTCACCGTCACCATCATAATCCGCAGCCTGTACACAGGAAGAGCTTTCAAAATGCGAAGTGGGCAATAACTGCCCGTCTTTCGTGAAATGCCCGCTTCCATCATTCAGATACAAACGATCGATCAAAGCCGACGAACTGCTTGGAAATTCATTTCCTCCGCTAGCTACGTACAGGTCCTGATCACCATCACCATCGGCATCGAAAAATAAACAGCCGGCATCTTCCGACACTTTATCTTTTGCCAGTAATTCCTGATTGGTGGATTCAAAACGACCATCAGTTCGCTGTACCAAAATGACGCCGGCAGCATCCTTGGCACCGCCGATAAATACGTCTTCCCGGCCATCACCGTTAATGTCCGCCCTGGCTACTTTGGGCCCTTCGGCCGATACCATTTGAAACAAAAGGCGATCGCGATCAAAATCGGAGAACGTATTCTCAACGTGACGATAATCGATGGCACCTTCGACACTATGAAAAAGCGGATGCTGCAGTTCCTGATGTACGGCCGGAGTTGAGGCAGCCTGTTCGCCGGTTTCTTCTATGAGTGTAAGCTGGTCGACCGGTAGGTCTTTCAACACTTGTTTCCGGCCATCATTCCATAGTACTACCAGAGAATCCACCTGGTTAATATCCCCCAGACCAAAGTGCAAGCGGTGATCTACACACGACTGAAATCCCCGCATTGGGGCTTGTTCCTGATAAAGCTTTTTATCTCCGGCATACAGCGTCAATTGAGCCCCAAGGCCAAAAGTATTGCCTCCGGAACCTTTCAACTGAACCGATACCGTATGATTACCGGTCAGCTCCCTGCTGTTGTTCCGGTAAAGGAAGGGAGGCATATTGATGTTGTTGACCACCAGATCGGGATCACCGTCATTATCCAGATCACCATAGGCAGAGCCGTTGGAAAAACCGGGTTCGGCCAGGCCCCAATCGGTCGCTACATTGGAAAAGGTAAAATCGCCGTTATTGTGAAAAGCATAATTGGCCAGCGGCTCAGAGGGCATTTCGTCAATCAACTTCAATACCGCCTGTTCTTCTGTATTGATGAGCTCTCGCACGCGATCCGGATTGGAATAAAAATTGAGGTAGTCCTGATCGAGCAGATCTTTATAGATACCGTTGGCCACAAACAGGTCCTTCCAGCCATCGGCATCCATATCGAAGATCAGCGCACCCCAGCTCCAGTCAGTAGCTTCCACGCCGGCCAGCCGGCCGATCTCGCTAAAAGTCCCATCTCCGTTGTTGAGTTGCAGTACATTGCGGCCGAACTGGTGGTAAAAGCCGTTCTGCACCTGCCGCTGATAGTAATCCCAATTGTGGAACTGGGTCTTGGTCTTATATCGTGCATCATGCTCCGGCAGCATCTCCGTAACGAAGATCTCGGGGTAGCCGTCGTTGTTCAGGTCGGCCATATCCGCGCCCATAGATCCCATACTGATCTCCCGGATGTAGTTTTCAAGGTCTTCCTTGAAAGTGCCGTTCTGTTGGTTGATATATAGATAATCTCTTTCGAAAAAGTCATTGGATACAAAGATATCCTGCCAGCCGTCGCGATTGACATCACCGATAGTCACACCCAGTCCAAATCCGATCTGGCTGCCGTAAATGCCCGCCGCCTCGCTCACGTCCGTGTAGTGATCCCCGTCGTGCCGATACAGTTTGTTACCGCCGTTGGGGTCGCGCATTTCGCGATTGTGCTTTTGCAGATCGCTACCGGTTCCGATCGAACGCAGCGAATTATTTAGCAGGTACATATCCAGATCGCCGTCTTTATCATAATCGAAGAAGACCGCGTGTACGGAAAGTCCTTCATCGGCTATCCCCCATTTTTTGGCTGCTTCGCGAAAAGTACCATCCTGTTGGTTGATGAACAACTCATTGTAGCGGTTGACACCGCCGGGAGGGCCTGACTTACACACGTATATATCCAGCCAGCCGTCGCCATTTATATCGGCCATACTCACTCCCGTTGACCAGACATCGGCACAGGCTACACCGGCTTTTTCGGTTACATCTTCAAATTGAAAATCGCCCTGATTGAGGTATAGTTTATTATCTACGGAATTTCCGCAAAAGTAAAGGTCTACCCAGCCATCGTTATTAACGTCTCCAATTGCCACACCGGCTCCATTGTAGAAATTTCGAAAGGTATAAGTATTGAATTCCTCGGTTGATTCGAGTTGATTGATAAAATCGATGCCGGTTTGGCGGGAAGATAAAGACTGAAAGAGAGAAGATGGATCATTCGGTTCGGCTTCCGTTCCACAGGCACTCAGAAAGCCCCCTAAAGCTGCACACGCCAGAAAAACAATGGATCTTCTACACATGGGTCTCTCGATTGGATGAAGTTGTCGGATGTTGGGGCTTGGTTTAAGGTGAGAAGGCTTTCTGATTTCCAGGAACTTAGAAAGTCGGATTCACTAAGTTACAAACAATGCTCAATCAAAAGGGCAAGCACCCGAAGAATACTTGCCCTTTGATGGTTTCGTTTGTCCGCAAGTTTAGTTGACAGTCAATAGTCGATAGTCGGCAGTCTGTTCAGTAGGTACTCGTATTTCATTGGACTAAGCTAATTGACCAGGATCGAGACGTTCACGTCATACCAATCCGGGGCAACATTCTTCATCTCCAGCATAGACACAACGGACTGTCGACTATCGACTGATAGACTATTAATACCCCGGGTTCTGCCGCAGGTTGGGGTTAGCATCCAACTGGGCTCTCGGGATCGGGAAAATATTCTTGCTCGGATCGGAAGCCGGCTTGAATTCCCACGCATCGTTGTAGGCATCAAAGCGGATCAGGTCCGTACGGCGGTGGTTCTCGTAGAACATTTCCCGGCCACGTTCAGCCAGCAGATTATCTGCCGTCAGTTCAGTAAAGTCGGGTTGACCGGCGCGGGCACGTACCTGGTTAACCAGGGCCAGAGCCGTTGCATCACCTGCATTCTGATGCCACAGGGCTTCTGCTTTCATCAGCAGTACATCAGAATAACGGAATATTGGAAAGTCGTTGTTCAGGTTATCACGGCCGCCGTTGTAGAATTCGAATTTACCTACACGTACCCCAGCCTGGCGCAGCGCGTTGGGGAAATGCTCATTGAGTTCCGGTGTAAATACCAGCCCCTGACCATCCGGGTCATTAGCTTCGGCACCGTTGTCAATCAACTGAGTTACCCCGTCAGCAGCGTACTGCGGACCGGCAATAAAGTTACCCCGTATTTTCTGATTTCCCCATTCCCCTTTACGAAGGTCGGTATCGTCGTAAGAGTTGTAGAACTCCGACAGAGAACAGTAACCGTTCCAGGGTTGGGCGGTGAAGTTCCAGGTATCCTGGCTCAGGTAGTGCAGGGTCATCATCGGCAGGTTAAAACCGGTGGCGAATACCTCATCGTAAGGAACGGCGAAGATGTTCTCACTGGAGCCTGAATTATCAGCGTTGAAGTTGGCGAAGTAATCAGCTTCCAGGCTATACAAACCGGAGTTGATGATCTCATCGCAGGCAGCAGCAGCATTGGCCCATTCACCGGTACGGCCGGAATATACACCGGCATTCAGGTACAGTTTGGCCAACAGCATCTGACCTACGTAGTAATTCACCCGGCCATAAGTAGTACCGTCTTTTGCTTTGGTCAGCTTCGGTACTTCAGTGGTCAGTTCACCAACAATAAAGTCATACACCTGCGCCCGGTCAACTGTAGACGGGTTGGGATCGGCATCGGCAAAACTGGTCACAACCGGGATATTGCCGAACATATCCAGCAATTGCCAGTAAAAATAGGCCCGCAGAACTTTAAGTTCAGCAATAAAGGGATCGGTATCCGGATTAGCCAGGCCCTCGAACTGGGCGATCAAGCGGTTACAGTTGTTCACACCGCCGTATAGGGTATTCCAGGAGTTGTTCAGTTGCCCTTCCTCCTCGTTGTACTCGTGGCGATGCTGGCGCAGCCATACACCACCGTCGAACCAGTCCTGCCCGCGTTGCGGGATCATGATCTCGTCGGAAGCCACCTCGTTGGAAGACATATACGTATTGTGGTTACCTATCGCATACAAACTGGTATAGGCAGCACCCAGAGCGGCAATAAATTCTTCGTCGGTCTTGAAGAAGTTGTCACCGGTCACTGTGTCAAATAATTCCTCTTCCAGATCCGTGCACGACTGGGTGAGGGCAAGCACAAGGACACCCAAAAAGAGGTATCGAAAAATATGAAGTTTTTTCATGGTTTGAATTTTTTGATCTTATCTTAAAACTGCCGGCCGCATCGATCTCGACGCGACTCCTCGGTTTATGGCCTGTCGCAGTTACTGGATAAGGTTCAGCAGTTGCTATAATAATGCTTTCAATTAAAATCCTAACTGAACACCAAAGGTGAACGAACGCGTTGTGAAATACGTATTACGGCGGTCGATACCAGGAGCCAATGCATTATCACCGTCTGCCAGGCGAACCTCAGGGTCTACACCTGAATAACCGGTGATCGTAAACAGGTTATTGGTGTTGAGATAGGCACGGATCTTATTAAAGGCCGTTCCATCCACGTCAAAAGTATAACCCAGCGTAGCGTTGTCCAGCTTAATAAAGCTGGCATCTTCCACATGATAGCTGGAGAACTTGGGTGCTTCACCCAGGTTTTGAATATCGTAAACCCCTACCGGTAGGTTATAAGAAGTAATGGCCTGCGGTGCTTCGTAGAAAGCACGATAGGTATTGATCAGATCGTGTCCGAAAGTTCCCCGCAGGAAGAAGTTGAAATCGAGGTTGCCGAAAGTGAAGGTGTTGTTCCATCCCAGTTGGAAATCAGGCAGGCCGTTACCAATTACCGTACGGTCGTCATTCTGTCCTGGGTTTCCGTCACCGTTGATGTCAGAATAGATCCAGTTACCTTCCGGAGAAACACCTTCGAATACAATACCCCACAATTGTCCGAGCGGAGCACCTTCCTGTACACGTACCAGAGGTACATCAGACTGACCCGGAGAACCCAGGGTAGCCAGATCTCGTGAACCGTTAGCTTCTTCCAGGAATTCTTTCAGTTCGCTGGCCAGATAGTAAGTTCCGTTCAGGCTGGTATTCCAGGAGAAATTGCCATTCTCCACCGCCCGAATATTCACGACGGCTTCCAGACCGGAGTTGTTGATCTCACCGATATTCAATTGGGTAGAACCGTACAGGTTCGGCGGTACAGGTACACCAATTTCATAGATCAGATCCTTGGTAGAAGTACTGAAATAATCCACAGAACCAGTCACCTTGAAGTCACCGAAGGCGAAATCAACACCAACATCCAGGTCTTTTTTCACTTCCCACTTTAGGTCCGGGTTCGGGTTGGAAACCGGTCCGTAGGAAGGCACATATGCACCATTGTAGAAGAAGGATGCCCCTGGGCCGAAGCGCTGCAAAGAAATGTAGCTACCCGGAGGACGGTTACCGGTTTCACCGTATCCAACGCGGAGTTTCAAGTTGTCGAAACCGGAAAGCGCCAGCGCATTCACCAAGTTCACACCGGCACTGATACCGGGGAAGGTACCCCATTTGTTGTTGGCACCGAACTGAGAAGAGCCCTCACGACGCAAGCTCGCTGAGAAGAAATAAGTATCGTCAATGTTCAGGTTCGCCCGTCCAAAGAAAGCGACGATCCGGTTACTGTTCTTATAACTGAATACATCGCCTACACCATTATTGAAATCCTGAGCGGCACCCAGGTTGTTGTAACCGAAGGCATCGGAGATGATATCACCGCCGGTAGCACCAAAGCCGGAATACAGGAAGTCCTGGTAAGAGTAACCACCCAGTAATCTAAGATCCGTGCTTCCAAAATTCAGATTGTAAGTAGCGGTAGCTTCAAACAGATCAATCTTACTCTTATCATCCCGCTGGCTGGCCAGACCGTTACGGTCCTGACCGGTGAAGAATGAGTTTTTATCCCAGTACTGACGCCCCTGGAAATCGTTGCGTTCCTGAGAATAGAACAAGCTGAAATCCAGTCCTTCCACCAGCGTATAAGTACCACGTAAACTGGCAATGGAGTTTCTGGTTTCACCCTGGTTGGTATTTTGCTCCAGAATCGCCACAGGGTTATAGTAATCGAACAATACCTGCTGGAAGTAACCGTCGTACTTATCATAAGCCGCGTCTGTGCTACGCACCGGGGCGGTTGGGTTGTAGATGGAAGCATAACGGAAGGCATCGTTGAAACCGAAATCCTGATTAGTAGACGTAGTAGTATAGCTGGCATCAATTTTCAGCCGGTCATTCAACGCTTTTTGCTGTAGGTTTACCCGGCCGTTGATGCGGTTAAAGCCGGTGTTCAGCGCAATACCGTTCACGTTGCGGTAGTTACCGGAAACGCGATAGGAAGTACCCTTGGAACCACCGGAAAGAGAAAGGGAGTGGACCTGCGTAAAGCCGGTTTCGGTGATCTCATCGAACCAGTCGGTGCTGGACCCCAGATCCGTACCGCGGATGTCGCTGTTCGGGCCGCCGGCGAAAGAGCGGAACTGGTCGGCACTCAAAGTCTCCGTGTAACGGTCAACAGATTCGGCGGTAACGTAGCCTTCGTAGTTCACCCGGGTCACACCGGCTTCACCGGTCTTGGTCGTGATCAGAATTACCCCTGAACCACCACGCGTACCGTAAATAGCGGCAGCGGAAGCATCTTTCAATACATCGATTGAAGCGATGTCGTTAGGGTCTACGGAGTTCAGGTCAGCACCGAGTACACCGTCGATGATCACCAGCGGCTGGGTGTTGGCACCCAGAGTAGACAAACCGCGAAGACGGATGTTCACCCCGGCGTTGGGGTCACCACCCGGACGAGAAATGGTCAGACCGGCCACCTTACCCTGCAGCAACTGCGTGGGGTTGTTCAGGTTACCGGAGTTAAAATCCTCTTCCTTGATACTGGTAATAGCACTGGTCACCTCTTTGGATTTCTGCGTACCGTAGCCCACCACAACGATCTCTTCCAGCATCTCACCGGGAGTCAGGGTCATATTGAGCACATCGGTTCCGGTAGGAATCGCTACGCGCTCGGAGCCGTAACCAGTATAGGAAACATCGAGTTCGGAGGCATCCGCAGGAATTTCCAGAGTATAATTACCGTCAAAGTCGGTAATGGTACCGGAGCTGGTACCTACAACGAGAATATTAGCCCCGATGAGCGGCTCTCCCGACTGAGAATCGGTAACACTTCCCGAAATAGTTCTTTGAGAAAAGGCTAAATTCGTCAGGCAAACCGCCAAAACGACGAGGAGCCATTTCGAAAAATAGTCGACTTTAAGTTTCATATATTATTTAGGTTTGGTTAAAAAAACAGTTTTTAACTTGATATTCAGAAAATCGATCGGACCAAATACCTGAAAAATGGAGTGGAAACGCAAATCGCTGTCAGGCTTCCGACCGTTATTTTGTTTTTTTGGTCTATCTAGCTGGTTTGTAGTGAATTGGAATATCTTGGGGTGGAAAAACTGTGTTTAACACAAACGCGCCCCCAAAAGTCCTAAATATGTTTGAAAATTCCAAAAAGGACCAACAAGATTTTTTATCGAAACCGTTTGCGAAATATTATTAGGGTTAGGGGGCAAGGCTTTTTCTTTGTAAACGCATATATTTACCTAGGTTGAATTATTCAACACCCGATTATGAGGAAGATTTTGTTCTTATTGTTATGTTGTCTGGCCATCTCCTCCAGCTTAACTGCGCAGGTTCCTGATCTTATTCTGCGGAAAAACGCCCAAAAAGCAGAAGTACCGTTCGAATACGAGAATGGCTTTATCGTAGTTCGGGTAGTATTCAACAACATATTCCCACTTAAATTCATCCTGGACACCGGAGCCGAACACACTATTCTTACCAAAAGAGAGATCACTGACCTGCTTCAGGTAGACTATCAGCGACGTTTTGTCATCATGGGTTCCGACCTTAAGACCGAATTGGGAGCCTATCTGGTCAGGGGTATTGTACTGACCATGGGCAATATGTATCTCAGCAACCGGTCGATGCTCGTTTTGGAAGACGACTACTTCAGCTTTGATGAATTCGCCGGCCTGGATGTGCACGGTATCATCGGCGCCGACCTGTTGCGACGCTTCATAATGATGATCGACTACCGTAAGAAAACCATCACTTTCTATGATCCTTCCAAATTCACCATGCCGCATGGCAAATTCACGGAACTGGAAGTGGAACTACACCGCAACAAACCGTATATCTATACTCATACTGATCTGCCGAGGGATACGAGTGCCCGACTCAAATACCTGATGGATACCGGGGCCAGTGTAGCACTGATGATGTACACCGTGACCGATACCTTATTGCAGTTGCCCGAACAATTCATTCGCAGCAATATCGGAATGGGGCTGGGCGGGTTCATCGAAGGTTTTGTGGGGCGCACTCCGGAAATTGATATAGGTAATACCAAACTGCAGGAAGTAGTTACCAATTATCAGGATTTTCTCCCTACGATGGACTCAGCCTACTTCAATAAACGTAACGGTCTGATCGGCAATCAGGTACTCAGTCGTTTCACCGTAATCGTAGATTACATTAAGGGAAAGGTCTATGTAGCACCCAATGGCAAAGCCAACCAAAAGTTTCGCTACGACCGGAGTGGCCTGTCGTTGGTAGCATCTGGTCCGCAACTTGAAGATATTACCGTTTTTGCGGTTACCCCCGAAACCCCTGCCTCGGAAGCTGGAATGAAAAAAGGCGATATCATTAAAAAGATCAATGGCGTACCTTCTGCTTTTACCGGCTTGCAGGGCACCATAAACCGGCTAAAGAAACGACCGGGCAAACGAATACAGTTGATCTGCGAGCGGGATGGTGAAAGGATAAAAGTAAGATTCCGGTTGCGTGATCTTATCTAAGATGGTATTTAGTAAAGGTGTCCGGTGGTTTTGCTCAACCTGACGACTGATAACTTACATTATAAAGTCTTACTGAATAAGGACTCTGTCGGCTGTTTTTGCCAATAGCGATCGTCGAAGCATTGTGCAATATTCCGGATAAATGGAGCTCCGGTCGTCGTTACCGAGACGCTGCTGCCGTTGAGCTTCACGAGTCCGTCTTTTTCCATGTCCTGCAAGCGCAGATAGGCTCTTTCCAAAGAGCGGCTGGTCTGAAGTTCCCCTACTTCACA
>JAGQXH010000520.1 GCA_020436695.1 Lewinella sp.
AGTGGCGTAACCACGGGTCCAGGAGCTACCGTCGGTGAAGCTGTTTTCCTGAGACTTGTAGTACACGTACTTCTTCGGAGAGTACGGACCAGCGTAAGGTTGGTTACGGATCCAGTCACTACCCGGATGAGCGATCCAGTCCAGGTAGGGGATACCACGGCGACCTACGGAAAAATCCAGACGTGGATCAAGCAAGCCTGCATCCGGAGTAAAGGGATCAGCCGTATTGATGCCGTAGTCGTGTTTTACTTCATTGGCAGCTGTATTGTAAGAACCATCCAACAAAGGTTTGCCATCCGCACCAACACGGAAGGAATTCACCAGGGTGAAACTCGGCTGGTTGAATCCGCAGCAGTTACCAGGACCGTCCTGACCCGTATTGTACGGATAGTTCAGGTCGTCGAAGTAGTTGGCATTGGCTGTGCTACCGGTATTATTGGCAGACTGAACGGCAAATACGGCTTCAGCGTGGTTGTCGTTCTCGGCATTGTAGATCTGGGCAAAGTCTTCCAACAGAGCGTACTTATCACCGGAAGATGTTACACCATTGGCGATCACCTGGTCAAACATGGATTTTGCCTGACTCCATTTTTCCTGGAACAGGTAAGTTTTACCCAGATATGCGGCAGCCGCCCACTTATTTACACGACCAATCTGTCCTTGTGTTTCCGGAAGGTTGTCAAAGGCAAACTGGAAGTCGGCTTCGATCTTGTCCCAAACATTGGGGGTGTTGGTCACTTCTTCGATACCCAGACCATAGTCGATGTTCTCATCTACGTAAGGAATGCTGTTGAACTGGATCTTCAGGTCGAAATACATATGACCTCTTATCATCCGGGCTTCCGCAGCAATGCGGGCAGCATCTTCTGCTGAAATGTCAGTTGCCTGCGGCAACAGTCGCAGTACGTAGTTACAGCGGCTGACACCTTCGTAGCGACCTCTCCAAAGGTTGTTGATATCACCATTGGTCGGGCTGATCTCGTAGCGCTGGATCGGGTTGATGGAAGAGTAGTCACCCGGGTCGGTACCTTTATTGGCTTCTCCACCCATGATGCCACCGGTTATCCAGCGGTTGGGGCCTTCAAAGCGGTTACCGAAGTCTCCATTCAGTGTAGAGTAAGCACCGATCAAAAGCCCGTCAATACCGGCTTTATTGGCAAGTGTTGATTCTGATAATTGACCGACGGGCTGCACTTCCAGGAACTCATCATTACAGGAAACCATTAGTCCCAAGCCGGCCAGAATGGCTAAAAATGGTTTTTTATAATTGCCAAATATTCTCATTTCGCGAATACTTTTAAAAATTAACAATTTGAGTTTAATATGCTTCAAGTTAGTCGGCAGTAGTTAGTCGATAGTCGCATCTAAAACTGATAAAAAATGCTCTTTTGCCTATCTACTGCCGACGCTAAAATCTACAGCTATTAGAAGCTGGCTCCCAAACGGATCGTGTAGCTGGGGGTAACCGGATAGTTACCTACATCGATACCGAAGTTGGTATCAGCTGCACCACCTACCTGCGGGTCGAGGCCGAGGTAATTGGTGAAGGTAGCCAGGTTGTTACCGGCAATGCCGATATTGAGGCTGCCCAGGCCGAACTTGGATACTACATCACTACTGAAGGTATAGCTCAGTGCTAACTGCTGTAAGCGCAAATAAGTACCGTCTTCCACATACCAGGAGTTGGCGCCTGCGTTGGTACTCAGGTTAGAAGCACTTTCCCAGATCGGGGCCAGTGCATTGTCACCCAGTTCAGGGGTCCAGGATTGCTTGGCACGCTCACCTTTACCGGAACCTTCAAAAGAACCGAAGAAGTCGGTGAACCATTTAGACTGGTTCCAGATCTCGTTGCCGATGGAAGTATACCAGTACATGTCCAGACCAAATCCTTTGTAAGTCAGATTGAGGTTAATGCCACCGGTGAAGTCGGGTATCGGGCTACCGATGAAAGTCCGGTCATCGGGAGTGATGGCGCCATCACCGTTGATATCCTCATACTTGAATCGTCCGACACCTGCACCCTCCTGGGTAGGAGAGTTCGCCACGTCGGCTGCATCTTTGAAATAACCGATCATATTGTAACCGAAGAAAGAGGACATCGGTTGTCCAACCTGGTTGCGGATCGGGAAGATACCACGGAAACCTGGGTTGATGGACGTGATTACATCCAGGCCGGGTGCCAGGTAGACGATCTCATTATCCAGGAAAGCACCGTTCAGGGTTACTTCGTATCTGAGATCTCCACTCACTTTGCCGCGGTTCACCAGTTGGAAGTCTATCCCCTGATTACGCATAGTTGCGATGTTCACGGAAGGAGCGGAAGCCCGGGTACCGATCGTACCTACGATAGGCAACTGGAACAACAGGTCTTTCGTATCCTTACGCCACAGGTCCATGATGAATTCCCAGCGGTTGTTGAACAGCGAAATGTCAAAACCGATGTTGGTCATTTCGGAAGTTTCCCATTTTGCATCTGGGTTACCGATCCGGGTCCGGGCGAAACCGGAGTCAGCACCGCTGTTCTGGCCCTGGATAGGATAGTATGAAAATCCCCGATCGGAACCGAACAGAGAGTACTGGTTGAAGGGGTCCACGTTATTGGAGTTACCCATCTGCCCCCAGCCACCGCGGATCTTCAGGTCGTAGATCCAGGAAGCGTTCTGCATAAACGGCTCGGCCGTTACCCGCCAGGCAGCGGAGAAGGCCGGGAATACACCGTAGCGGTTGTTGGCACCGAAGCGGGAAGAACCGTCCCGGCGTACCAGACCGCGAATGTAATATTTCTCGTTGAAGTTGTAGTCCAAAGAACCAAAGGTGGAGTAGAACTTCACCTGGCTACCGATACCACTGCTCACTACCGGGCTCTGAACGTTGGTCAGGTTCACAAAGTTCAGGTCCATGGAGAAGGGGTTGATACCGGAACCGCTGATATCGCGGCCAATGCCTGTGTTGAGGGCTTCGATACCGGCCAGAGCGGTGAAGGTATGTGCTCCGGTCTGGAATTTATAAGAAGCCGTGTTGGTGAATACCCAGTTGAAGCGGTAGCCGCTTCCTTCGGAGAAAGAGTTACTGGCTTCGGGCTCGGAGTCACCCAGATAGCGGTAGTTGTAGTTCTTGAAGTAGTAGTTGTTGTACTGACCACCAATGCTCGTGCGGATCTTCAGGTCCTTGATCGGCTCGATCTGGAGGTAGATGTTGCCGAAGGCATTGCCATTGAAGTTGCCGTCATTGCTGTTGTTGCGCTGGAGTGTTCTTACCGGGTTACGCGGGTTGTTGAAACCGGCGGCCTTGGTACTGGCGTAGCTGCCGAACTCGTCGAATACCGGAATGACCGAAGGCATCCGGTAGGCAGCCAATACCTGAGACTCATCGTCGGCGATACCCTGACCACCATTATCACCGGCCTGACCGGTAACGGAACGGTAGGTAAACTGTAGGTTCTCTCCGATAGACAGCCAGGGAGTCAGTTCGAACTCTGAGTTGGCGCGGAAAGAGTAACGCTTGAAATTGTTCTCGATCAGAATACCGGCCTGATCCTGTAGAGAAAGACCGAAGTAGTAGCGGCCGCTCTCCGTACCACCGCTGAAGCCGAGGCTGTGGCGGTTGAGTGGCGCCATGCGGGTGATCTCGTCGTACCAGTTGGTACCGTTCACGTTCGGCTTGATCAGAAATACGTTTTCCGGGTCGGCCTCATAGGCCCGACGAATAGCTTCCAGGTCAATCGACCCGCGAACACCATTTTGTCCGTTAGCGTACAGATAATCCGGCAGGGTAGCCTGTGCCTGTGTACCGTATTGCGGGTGGTTATAGGCGGGCTCTGTACCGTTAGCCGCAGCGTTATTGCGGTAAGCAACGTGCGTCCAGTCAGCCTGTTCCTGCGGGCTCAGCATTTTGGGAGCGCCATTTACATTAGGATCGGTCACGCCGAACAGACCGTCATAGGTAACCGTGAGCTTCTTGGCACCCTTCGAACCCTGCTTGGTCGTGTAAACGATCACCCCGTTGGCGGCCCGGGCACCGTAGATGGAAGCAGCCGCAGCGTCTTTCAGTACGGTAGAAGTCTCGATGTCATCCGGAGAAAGAAAGTCAGTCGAACCTACGGGTACACCATCCACGATGTACAGCGGTTCGTTACCGTCGAATGCACCGAAACCACGCACCCGGATCATACTGGTGGTACCCGGCTGACCATTAGAGATCACCGTTACCCCGGAAACCCGACCCTGCAACTGTTGCTCTACGTTACCGGAGGGAATGGCTTTCAGGTCTGCTGCCTTAACGGTAGAAATTGCACCGGTCGTCTGCCGCTTGGATTCAACGGCATAACCGGTAACGATCACCTCGCCGAGGGCAACACCTTCAGACATGGAAATATCGATAACGGTTTCGGAACCTACAGTGATCTCCTGGGTTGCGAAACCAGTATAGGAAAATACCAATACATCGCCGGGAGTGGCGTTGATCGTGTATTTTCCATCAAAATCGGTCACCGTACCGGTGGAAGTTCCCTTCACCAGGACAGTCGCACCAATTAACGGATCTCCGTTGCCCTCATCGGATACCAAACCCGATACCTGGGCAGACAGGAGCGTACCTATCGCCATAAAGAGTAGAAAAAAGCTCACCCGGTATAAACGCGGGATAATAGTAACAGCTTTTTGTTCCATAAACTATAGATTTAACAAGAATGAATGATTGATTGCAAAAGTTCTTCTAATTGGTTCTATCCAGTAAGGCATTGTTTGGTTAAGACCGAGGTTAATAACTCGGGTATGGGCATAAAAATTAAATTCCACCAGCTGCCAATTAAAGCACTGTGGTTGTTGTGGTTCTTAGACAGGATCAGACCTGCTACGGTTCTGTTGGTAGGGAAAATTTGGGGTACTTGATTAAGTAACTATGCGCTGACTACAGTCGTTTTAAATTTTGATACTATGCTATAAAAAGACTTTAGGCTACAGGTGAACATTGTCAAATAGGTCGCACGAAAGTAAAGATATTCCCCAAAATACCATAAAAAATAATAAAAAAAATATCATTTCAGAATTAAATTCTGTTTCGGTTTCTAAAGTAAATCTTAATTGTGAAGTCGGCATTATACTATAGCTATCTTAGCTTATCGGATCAAAGTGAGTTCCTGACTGACGGTTGCCTGTTGTACGGTACCGGCTTCATTTCTCCAGAAATAATTTACCAGGATGATGTAAATGCCACTGTCTGACGGACTTCCCCGGTAAGTACCGTCCCAGGCGGCAGCCGGGCTAAGGCCGTCAAATACGAGTACTCCCCAACGGTTGAATATCCTGATCCGCAGATCGCTTAATTCACAGCCGGCATAGCATTGAAGCAGGTCATTGTAGCCGTCATTGTTGGGGCTGAAGGCTGTAGGAATATAAATGGAACATGGGCAATTTTCCCGCGTCAGTATGTATTCATATAGGCTTACATTGCCGCAGTCTTCATTACGCGCCTGATAAGTACCCGATTCTGTAAGTAGTCGCGAGTATTCCGGATGCCCATCTGTCCAGACATAATCCGGTCCGGGGAGGTCCACCAGCCAGTCTTCTGTGCAGCTTAATAGGGAATCAATCCTGATCACGCCTGTTTCCGGACCGTCGACACAGGCTTCACGGTAAGGGGTGGGAAATTCATGCGACATAATGATCGTACTGCCGATGGGTGTCATCACGGTAGCGGTGGTAACCGTATCGAGCGGAACAAATTGCAGGTTGCCAACCGGAGAAAGTAATTCCGTTTCGGGTAAGGAGACCCATTCGGTACAATCTCCCGTGACCGGCGGCCAGGATATCTGCAACAGGAAAGCCGGTAGTGGGGTAGTGCCGGGTTTAAAGCGATCCGGATTGACGGCGATTACGCGGCGATCCTTGCGGACGGTGGTCTGGTAGGTCTGGCCGGGATCTGTGGGCGGGGTGGTTTGCAGGGCCCGGCGTTCCAGTATCTGCCCCTGTTCAGAAAGTATCAGGTAACACAAGTGGCCTTCAATGCCGTTGTCGGTACTGTAGGTTGCAATGATCTTACCATCTGGTAGAATGTCCATATCGGCACCACTTGCCTTGGAAGGAAATTGATCACTGGTCCATACAAGCCTGCCTTGCATATCGATCTTGCAGAAGAATGCATGTCCCGATCCGAATACCTCCAGGACGTAGCCGTCGTTTACTTCCAACGGGCCGGCAATGGGGATCTGTTGCATG
>JAGQXH010000521.1 GCA_020436695.1 Lewinella sp.
CATTTGATTGTAGAAAGGAGTATTAGGAAGGAAACTGAAAAAAAGATCAATTCCATTACTGCAAAAATAAATGAGGCTTTTGATGAAAAGACACTATTAACATTAGTCAATAAAATATGGGAAGAACAAAAAAGTGTCATTGAGAGCTTCCTTAATGAGGCATCACAATTAAAGCGATTAGACGCTTTAGTCAAATACGTCGAGGAAAAGTTCAAGGAATTTGACAATGGAGTTCCTTTCGAAATCAAACAAATGGACCCATGGGATCTAACAATTACGATTATTGATATTTCAAAGGGGACACTTATATATCATCCAAATTCAGAACAAGTAAATAAATCAAAATCGCAAAAACAGCCCTATCAAAGAATCTTAAAAGAACGAACAGGATCATTTGTGTGGTTTAACAATTTTATGAGCGAGCAATTCTTAGCCCGGGAATTTAAAACTCATAAACTAAACTCCGATGGACGTATCACTAAAATATTTTTTGAGGAGGTTAGAAAATTGGGCGTAATCGTTGTTTTTGAATCACATATCAACCTTCTTGGTAGTTTCAGAAGAATAAGTTAGGAGTGCCTACTGAATTAATTGATTATTAGTGCTCTGCTGTGCCTTATATATAATAACATTAATTCTACATTATGTGTGTTTGATCTTGTAAATTTGGGTAACTATTCAGAAGATTAATAAGGCCCCAAAAACTTCTCCCCATTAAAATGAATCAAATGCTCCGGATTATCAGCAATCCAGACCTCAGTTTCCCAGGCAATATCTGCAACAAATTTTCGAAAGGTAGCTCGATCAAGAAATGCAGTGACGAATACCAATTCAGCAGTACAATCTTTAGCCAGCTTCATTAGCTCCAGTCTTCTTAGCTCATCGATTGGTCCGGAGGAATGTACCGCTTCTATCAAGTAGAGCCAGTTTTTGGAAGTGGAATAAGCAACAATATCAGGAAGTAAATCGGTGGCCACCTCGAAAAAATAAATGGCTGAAAGAGCCTCCTTATCCAAATGCAAAAAACGATTTCCGGCGTCACCTACGTAAAGCACCTCAGCGGCATATCCAAAAATGGGGAGAAATTCTTCTATGATTTTCTTTTGTAGTAGGTTATGCTCGGCCGGTCCGAATTCCAAAAGCTTTTCGGCATTGATGGTCACTTCAATTTTCTCATAACCTCTTTCCCGCTTAAGCACATCCGATAACCTTTTGGTATCTGCGAGATGTACATTAACAAGTTCAATCCAGCTCTCCTCAGATTTGAATTGCCGGATTAGTTTGGCGTAAACCGGATTAAGGCCATAGCCTCTAGTAGCACTGTTCTTGGCTGAATTTGGATCAGAATTCAAGACAATATCGGCCGCGACTAAATGCCTGAGATCTTTTCGTCGAATATCATCGTATGATCCACGGCTAATATTTTCTTCAAAATGCTCATTGAGGTAAGCAATGATTTCCCGAGTGGTTAAGCTGAAATTATCTTCTAGATCCTTAGCTTTATCAAAACCATTCTGAGCATTCACACCCATTACTGCCAAAAAAGCCATACCCATTTTTTCCAGTCGGCGGTCGGTATTGCCAGCAACAGGGATACCCAGGGAATGAGCAATAAATATTGCTGCATTAATCAATTCCTGAACTTCCTTGGATTTCTTTGCGAATTCTCGGTTGGTGTTAGGGTCAATACGTGCTGGACGGCTCATTGAATAGCTTCAATTGATTATCGGTGGTTTTGAATTTGTACTCCTTACCGTTAGATTGGTGAGTAAAATAAGATTTGATTTCCCTGGCTAGGGCTTTTGCAAAATAAGGTGCTACAGCATTTCCTATTTGATTAAAAACGCTGGTCTCTCCACCAACAAATTCAAACCAATCCGGAAAACTTTGCAAACGAGCTGCTTCACGGTAGGTCAACCGTCTTCTGCGGCCATCAGGCAACCTAACCCGGTGCATATCTCCGGTAGATCCGGCTAAATTTCGACAAGTCAGTGTTCTGGCAGGTCTGTTGAGATGAAGATCCCTTGGATTAATACAGCTCGATGCCTTTTCGTATTTGGCAATGTATTTATCCATACTAGGAGTAAGAAACTTTGAATCATCATCATACTGAGTAGCAAGTTCACCCAATGCTTCTCCAGCAGCTATGTATTTCCGACTCTTTTTCGGGAAATTAATCCCTTCCTTTGATCCAATGACAATTACACGTTCTCTATTTTGAGGGACGCTATAGTGCTTTGCATTAAGCAGATCATACGATATCTGGTACCCTAAAGATTCCAGTTTTTCAATAACCTCGATTAGATACCACTTATTTTTGTAAAGCATTCCTCGAACATTTTCAAACAGGAATACCTCTGGTTGGACTTGCTCTACCGCTGAAATGAAAATGGGGAATCCGTCTCTAGAATCTTTTAACCCCATTTGTTTTCCCCCGACGCTAAAGGGTTGACATGGAGGGCCTCCTATAATAATATCTGCCTCAGGATAACTCGTCTCTGTAGTTAGCTTTTCCTGGAAACATTCCCCTATCAAATTCTTATTGTACGTTGCTACTGCGTCTTCTATCATTTCATAGCCAATCGTCCTGAAACCTTCTGACTCAAAGCCTAAGGACAATCCACCGCATCCTGCAAATAAGTCTATAACCGTTTTGTTCAGTTCCTTATCTACATTAGGCGTCAGTTCTTCATTAATCGTTTGAATGTAGCTCATTTTTCAAAGATAGAAGATTTTGTGAAATTCAAAAACAATGGCCCTTCATGAGAAAAAATCCAAATCCACCGCCACCTGCGCCGTATCCAACCCACTAGCCCTTAAATAAGTCCGCAGGCTTTGTAGATCCGTCCAGCCGCCCAGATCCGCGATCATTTTCAAACTTACACCATCCAAATACAGGTTGGTAGCCGCCGATCGGCGCGCAGTGTGCGTCGTCACAAAGCTACTTTTCGGTCCCTTTCTCCCCTCTTGGAAAGTTGGTGCATTGATGCCGGCCATGGCCGCGATGGTTTTCAACTCCCGGTTGGCCTGTACATTGCCCGAAAATGAAAAATCGAAACCGTATAGCTCCATTAAGCTCATTGCCTTCTCTTTAACCGGCAGATTGGTTTCCACATTGGTTTTGACACTTTGATACCGAAGAAAACGTTTACCGTTCAGACTAAACAGCATAGCCTTATTCACCCGGATCACATCCGAAAAGCGCATCAGAAACCAGTAGGACAACAAAAAGCGGTCCCGCTCCCGCTGCAGATATGGTTGATCACTCAGATCCAATTGCTCCAGTTGATCAATTTCATCGGTGGTGAGGTAGATCTTTCCGGAAGCTTTGGTCCGCGGCCGTTTGAAGGAAGCATCCTGAAAGATGGTATTGACATGCAGCTTTTCGTCCATAGCCATTTTCATCAGCCGCTTGATGATCTTGATGTGTTTGCTAATGCCGGGCAGGTTGCAATTGCAATGCATTTTCAGGAACTCGGTAAACTGGTCGTAGAACTTCATATCGATCTGGTCCATGGCCAGATCCGTATACTTAAAACGAGAATGGAATTCTTTCAGTCGGCGTAAGGTAGCCTTGTAGTTCTTGATGGTGCCGGCAGACATCGATAGCAGGCCTTTCTCCCATTTGTCGATCACCTTTTCGCAATAGCTGATTAGGGTGATTGTATCTTTCTTTTTTCTGAAGTTTGCCACTACCCCGCCATTTAGTAGATGTTCTTCCAACTCAAGTTGCATTCTTCGAATGTTGGCGTTATAGCTGTCAGCCAGCGGGTGAGATTTTTTTACCAGGCCGTTCCGGTCATCCCAGTCTTTTGGTTGAATGGAAAAGCCGGTGGAGATCTGGCTTTGCTTCTTTAGGTGATATATATAGATCTTGATATCACAACTCCCATCCTTACGCGGCTCGTATTTCCAGAGGATTCTCTTTAGATTCATCAGACGGTTGGTTTTCTATAGACATTCTAAATAAAAACGCCGTCTCTAAACTACAATTTAACACAAAATAATTCAAATAAAATTTATTGTTTTTCTTCAAAAAGGCCAATAGACACAAAGCAAAAGGCCTTAACTCCTGAGAATTAAGGCCTTTTGAAAAACATTTTGTGTTATACTCGGTGGTCCCACTTGGTTAGGCCGAATCAAAAGGTTTTCTTTCGTATTCCGCGTAAAACCTTGAAAATCTGCACTTTTTGAAGATTTATCAATTTCGGTAACTGCTAAAAAAGGAAAAGACGGGAAGAGAAACGACAACGATCCCGACAACGCTGTCGATTTGAGTTGCGAAACCTAATTTCGTAACACAAATCGTTTAACATGGCAAAGTTACCGAAACCGAAGTTCAATCTCAGGCTTCCAAAAAGTAAAACAGAAACGTTGATTTCCCTGGTGTTCCGTTACCAAGGGAAACGGCTGGTCTACTCCACTGGGTACTCTATCCACCCTAAAGATTGGGATTCTAAAATGCAAAGGCCGATCCAACAGGAAAGGCGATCTGACCTGTTCGCTATCAAGCGGCTATTGGATGACCTGGCCAAGTACTGTATCGATATCTTTATCGAATCGGAATATGGCTCGATTAGCCTAGATAGTTTTAAAGAACAATTGGATATCAGGACTGGCAAGACGTCTGCTCAACAGGATGCAACAGAGCAAGAGCAAAAGCCCACCTTCCTGGAGTTTATTAAAACAGAACTGGAAGATATGAAAACTCAAGGCATGCGAAAAAGTAGCTGGAAGGGATTCAATCGTCATGCCAATATCCTGATCAGTTTTGCCGGGGAAGTCCATCCTTTTGATTACGAAGATGTAGACTGGAACTTTCGATTGGAGTTGATCGACTGGCTAGAAAGTAGAAATGATGCGCTTGCCTACGGCAACAAAACGCTGAGCGTCTTACGACAATTCCTGGAACGAGCACGAAGAAAGAAGCTACATTCCAATATCGACTATCAGGGATCAGGCTGGATGATACCGAAGAAGAAAGCAGTTGGTCAAAAAGTAACGCTGAATCCTGAAGAATTGCAACGGCTGGCCGACCTACGGCTTTTCAATTTTGCCGACAAAGTCCGTGATCTCTTCCTGATCGGTGCTGGAACTGGACAGCGATTTAGCGATTATTCCCGCTATACCCCAGACAATTTCTATAAAACCATTAACGGTATTCCAATTCTTTCCTTGATCTCGCAAAAGACAGACACCCCCGCTAAGATCCCGCTCAATATCTTCCCTTGGCTGATCCCTATTTTGGAAAAGCATGACTATACCTCGCCCAAAATGTCCATGCAGAAATTCAACTTGGTGATCAAAGACATTTGCAAGAAAGCCAAATTAGATGATAAGGTATTTATTGTCAAACAGTACATAGGCCGAAAAGCCAGAGTTGAAAAGACTTATGTACCAAAATATGAGGAAGTTTCCTCTCACACCTGTCGGAGATCTTTCGCTACCAATCTTTATAGGATGGGCTACCGTTTGGCACAATTGATGCCGATGACGGGCCATGCTACGGAGTCTCACTTGCGTGAGTACATCGGTATCGATAGTGAACAAAATGCGGAGGAGATAGCCTTCAGCATTATGGAAAAGAGAAAGAATAGCAAGGACTCCAACAGCGGGAACTTGAAGGTTATGAATTACTGAGTTGTGAATGCTATTGAAATAAAAAATTCACCAATCAAAAAATAATCCAATGCAAAATATTCTGGTAAATGATGATTTTGAGAGATCCATCAAGCGTCTACGCTCTATACTCCCAAAGCTAAGTTTTGGCCTACTGATATCTACTTATGTAATATCAGCAGTCATCATGGGCATATTTCATGCCCAGAATGCGCCAAATATCGGCTTTATGGTTGCTGCTTTTCTTGTGCCATTGGCCATACAAGCGGGTAGGGGAACCTTAGTGTTTTTCTTCCAACTTAATCCCGCCAATATCCAAGGAAGGTTCTCATTTGGTATCGTTGCGGCTACTACCTTACTCATACTGTCAATTGTTGAAGCTTGGCTGGTGCTTTCACCATACGGCTTTACTTGGATCGTTTCCGTCAGTTCGCTCATGCTAATAGGGTGGGTGATCGAAATTATGATCCTTCGGGAAACAATATTTGCGACACAAATCGAACTATTTCGCAATCGGGCTGGCTGGCAGGAAGTGAAAAGCTTCTACATTGCCCGCAATGAATTACAGC
>JAGQXH010000522.1:0-284 GCA_020436695.1 Lewinella sp.
GTGCAGGGCAGATACAACGCCGGTACAGCCGGACTGGGCAATATCGCGCAGGCTAACGGAATCATTAGGTCCGTACCAGCGCATTAGTTGTTCGAGTTGGAATGGTTTCATTTGTTATTATTCCAGGTTCTTTGGTTAGGATTGCAAAAATAGTGAAGAAGGGGGGATGGTGTGGATAGTTCTTAGACAGAAAAAGTGAAACAGGGATAGACCTGTATAAAAGAGGATTGGGTAAATGGCTATCTGGCTGGTATGTACTGGACAAATGGACGTTGAGATATTTG
>JAGQXH010000522.1:298-6184 GCA_020436695.1 Lewinella sp.
ACAAATCCCAAGATCCCAACGTCCAAATTTCCAAATGTCCAGTAGTATACCGTAACACCCGATCACAGACTGAATCCCTTGATAATTATCATTCAACCGAATTTACAATAGCACCAACTCACCTCTCATTCCTCGCTCCTTATTCCTCACCTCTCACGCCTGAAAAACTCACCACCTGGGCCGAATGCCCGGTGAATAAGGATACCGCAAAGACTCATAATATTCCAGGTCATGAGCAGGTTGTTCCAGCTCGGCAGGAATAGGCATTTTGGAAAAAGTCTGGAAATAGCTCAGGCAGGCGTCACGCCACCATTTGGCTTCCTTCTCCTGAATGTCGAGATGCATTTTTACCTGTTGGAAGCGCTCCTCATCAATAAATTCCTTTATGCTTTGCCAGTCTTCCTTCATTTGTGTCACTTCGGCTGCTCCCTGATGGTATTGATGGCAGAGTTCGTTCCATAAATTACGTCCGGTAGAAAGCGGATGATCCCAGGGGACATGGTGGAACCAGAGCAGGAATTTCAGCGGTATCTTATCCGGATCGGCATATTGTTCGGCCAGATCAGGATGGTACTGTTCCAGGGCATTACTGCCGCTTGCAGTTCGGTCAAAACCGAGGCCTTTTTCATCTGCTTTGTGGTAGTAGACGGAAGTCCAGTCGGCCCGGGGCATTTTGCTCACCCAGGGTCCGGGGCCGTAGTGATGACCCGCTCCCATAATGTGATGTAGACCCAGCGGAGTCATATAGCGCACGCAGGTTTCGTGTGAGCCGGCCAGCATCTTGGTGATCACCGACAGGGCTTTCTTATCGTGCGTAAAAGTCATAGTCGCCCATTCTTCGAAGATACGGTCGGCATCCATATAGGGGTCCCAGGCCAGACGGCCGTAGGCATACCAGTCGGCCTGCGCAAAGAGATTACCTGTCCAGTTGCGGGCAGTACCAATATTCGAGACACCGGCCATTCCGCTCAGTTGGTGGCCTTCCAGCGAACCGTCAATTACTTTGGCTACCGTCGAGCCCTTTCCTTTAACGTGCGTATCGGTCTGCAATACTTCTTCGTACATTTTGGCTAGCCCTACCAGGTGCGTACCCTGGCCGAGATACTCCTTGGTGATCTGAAATTCCATCATCAGCGGCGTTTGCGGCATGGCACCGAAAAGCGGATGAATGGGCTCCCGGGGCTGGAAATCTATGGGGCCGTTCTTCACCTGGATCAGGACGTTGTCTCTAAACTTTCCATCCAGCGGGACAAATTCATTATTAGCCTGCTTGGCCCGGTCAACCGGTTCCTCATTGCTGTATACAAAGGCCCGCCACATGACTATGCCTCCGTGTGGCGCTACCGCATCGGCCAGCATATTGGCGCCGTCAGCGTGATTGCGGTCGTACTGTTGGGGGCCGGGCTGTCCTTCGGAATTGGCTTTGACCAGGAATCCGCCGAAGTCGGGAATATGGCGATAGATTTCATCCACTTTATCCTTCCACCATTGTTGAACCCCCGGATCCAGCGGATCGGCTGTTTCGAGGCCACCCAGTTCAATAGGAGAACTAAAGCGGGCGGTAAGGTAAAGTTTGATGCCATACGGGCGAAAGACATTCGCCAGTGCAGCTGCTTTTTCCAGATAGTCAGTGCGAAAAATGAGCGAATTCGCATTGACGTTGGTCACTACGGTTCCGTTAATACCAATTGAGGCATTGGCGCGGGCGTAGTCGGTATATTGGGGATCTATGTACTCCGGTAGCTGGTGCCAGTTCCAGATGGAAAAGCCGGCATAACCGCGCTCTACCGTGCGGTCGAGATTATCCCAGTGATTGAGCAGGCGAAGTTTGACGCGAGGGTTTTCCACCAGATGCAGCTGGTCCAGTGGTTGTCTTTCCTGAAGTATTCGCAACAGCCGGAAGGCACCGTAAAGTACGCCACGGGCATCTTTACCGGCAATGATCAGTTGATCGTTCCTTTGCAACAGCAGAAAACCTTCCAACTGGATCTGTCCGGCATCAGAAGGACTCAAAGCACCGTCGATCAGGGGAGAGGCCCCAATAATGCCGGCCAGAATGCCGGATTGATCTGCAGCAGCAGGCACTACATGGATGTTTTTTCCCAGCAGGCCCGTCAATCCCCGGCTGAGTTCTTTTCCGGCGGTTTGCAGTACCGGATCATCACCGGTTAGCATGATCTGCGGAAGTTGATCGAGATAGCTGTTTCGTTGTTCTTCGTTTTCAATGAGATCGAATCTAAGCCAAAGCCGGTAACCGTCTTCCGCCCGGATCGATCGTACTGTGCTCATTGCGGCTATCAGGCACAGTAAGTAAGTGGTCATTTTGCTCATTCTTGCCTCATTTTTGGTATGCGAAACTAATAAATTATGAATAATACGCAATCGATTGCATTATTTTTTTGGGGATTTAGTAGCTTGCAGTCGCTTTTGTTACACAAGGTTGTATATTTATTGTGTACGAGCACATTCTAACAACATGACCAGCTAATCCCATTCTTACAATGGAAGATAAGAAAAGAGATGTCACGATCTACGATCTGGCCGAGGAGCTGAATGTATCCCCTTCTACGGTTTCAAGAGCACTCAACGATCACTACAGCATAGGAAAAGAAACAAAAAAAGCGGTCCGTGAACTAGCCAAAAAGCGGGGATACCGCCCTAATACCATTGCCTCTTCCCTTCGTACCAACCGGTCTTTTACGATAGGTGTACTGGTGTCCTGGATCAACCGGCCTTTCATTTCTTCACTGATCTCCGGAGTGGAAAAATCAGCACGGGAAGCCGGTTATCATGTTATCATTTCTCAATCTTACGACAATACGGAACTGGAAAAGGAAAACCTCCAGGCATTATACGATAGCCGTATTTCTGCGCTCATTGTATCCTTGGCCATGGGCACCCAGCAATATGAGCACTTCGATCTGTTTACCAACAACGGAATACCTGTTGTTTTTGTGGACCGTATCCCTTTGATGAGTGGCATTCACAAAGTAAACATCAATAATTTCAATGCCGGCTTTGAGGCCACCGAACACCTCATAGAGCAGGGTTGTACCCGGATCGCTCACTTCGGTGGAGCCCGTCACCAGAGCATTTATGAAGATAGACGTCTGGGATACATTGCTGCCCTGAAAAAGAACAATCTTGAGGTGGATGAATCGCTGATCATCCAGTTCGAATCACTCAGTGCGGAAGAAGGTAGCCGCCTGACCGAGCAGGTGCTCAGCATGGAGAAACGCCCGGACGGTATTTTCTGTGCCAATGATACGGCGGCGGTCAGTGCCATCCAATGTGCGAAACAAAAGGGAATTGCCGTGCCCGGGGAACTGTCGATCATTGGATTTAATAATGACCCGATTTGCGAGATCATCGATCCGCCGCTCTCTTCTATTCATCATCCGGCGGTCGAAATGGGACAGGTGGCCATCGATCAGGCACTGGGAATGCTGAGCGGAGAGATCGGCACGGATACCGCCAGTAGTGTTACGCTGGATACGCATGTGGTGGTGCGTGCATCGTCCCTGCGAAAAGATGTGTAGAAGATTTCACCGCTTATCACCAGGTTTTTACCTTTTATATAAGGAAAGTTTGTTATATTCCTTTTTTGTTTGTTCTCGTGCACAATTCGGCAATTTGAGTGATGAAGTGAAATTAATGACCACAATATCAACTCTCTTGCCTTAGATATGGTGATGCATTGAATGGCATGACTCTTACGGCATTTTAACCAAAACAGACTTAATGAGAAACACGCTCCTCGCCGGGCAATATCGCGTTATGTCTATTCCCGGTAGAACGCATGATGATGCAAGTGCATTTGCAGATCTATCTGATTTCCGGCGGCTGTCGGGGGCGACTCGTAAAAGTGCGCCGGCCATTCACCATTCTTCTAGTCATCAAAAAGTCTTATTACCCGTCTGTATAACTATTTCTATTCTTTGGTCTTTGCCGATGCAGTATCGTCCATTTTCCTGCGTTGACTCCGGTCGTGAGCCGTGGAACGGCTGTGTTGTGACAGCGGACAAGCTTCCCGGATCTATACCTCAAATGCAGACAGGCGGACCTGCAAGACCATCGTCCTCCTGAGAATAAAACCCAACCTTTTCTGAAAAGCTATTTACACCTAAACATCCATAAATCCTCAGTACAATGTATCTCCAATCTAAAAACCTTCATAGCAGAGGTTTGCCTTTGCCGGAAGCAAGCAAAGCGATGGTCATGTTCCATGGCCAGGGAGGATCTTCCTCGGGCATTCTTGACCTGGCGGATCATTTGCAGGTTGATGCTTTTGCGCTACTGGCTCCGGAGGCTACCGCAAAAAGCTGGTACCCAAATAGCTTTATGGCCCCCATAGAGAGTAATCAGGCAGATCTTGATACCGGGTTCGCATTGATCCGGAATTTGATAGCCGAAATTGAACAGGCGGGTATTGCCCGTGAGGCAGTCTATTTCCTGGGCTTTTCTCAGGGAGCTTGCTTGTTAGCTGAATATCTTGCCCGCCACGCTGATCTTTACGGTGGTGCCTTTTTGTTCAGCGGTGGCTTGATCGGAAAACGCATTGATCGTCGGAATTATCAGGGCGATTTTAAAAACATGCCGCTATTGATCGGTTGCAGCAATATTGACGCCCATGTACCACTACACCGGGTACAGGACAGCAGCCGGGTATTCACCGAAATGGGAGCACAGGTTACGGAGCGCATTTATCTGGACGGGCCGCATTCGGTAATTGCGGATGAGATTGAGTTGGCGAATAAGATCCTGAGAGGGGAATAACCTCACAACACCGACCGGCCATTTTCAATGATCTGTTCCAGCAGCTTCGTCTCTTCCGCATTGGGCATCACCAACGGAGCCCGAACGTTACCGGCACTCCTGCCAATAAGCTTTGCACCGGCCTTGATCAGACTAACTGCATAGCCGTTCTTCCGGCCCCGCAACTGCACAAAAGGAATGTAAAAGGCCCGGAGTAATTTTTCGACGGTAGCCGAATCGCCTGCCCGTAGACTTTTATAGAACAGATTGGCCAGCTCTGGTACAAAGTTGAAAACCGCCGAAGAATAAGTATTGACCCCGATCGAGAGATAGGCTTCAGAGATGATCTCGGCCGTGGGCGCTCCACCAATATAAGAAAGACGATCCCCCACCGTTCTGATGATCATATTGAGGTCCTGCATATTGCTGGTGCCGTCTTTGATGCCGATGAGGTTGGGACAGGCAGCAGCTAGTTTATCAACGTATTCGGCAGAGAGAATGCCGTTTGCCCGGTTGTAATAGATCACTGGCAGACTGGTATTATCCAAAATAGCTTTGGCGTAGGCAAACATGCCTTCCTGCGGACATGAGGTCAGATAGGGCGGCATCAGCAGCAGCGCATCGATGCCGGCATTTTCCGCTATTTTAGCAAATGCTATGGCATCCGGAATACTGCGACCCGCGCTGGAGATCACCGGTACTTTGCCATCGACGGCCTGCACAGCAACCTGTACGATCCGGCGGTATTCCTCCAAGGAGAGGGAAAAGAACTCTCCGGTACCCCCGGCTACAAAAACGGCCGATACGTCATGACTAACAAACCAGGAAATGCGGTCGGAATAGGTGTCGGCCTTGAATTGTCCGTTCTCATCCATATCTGTTACCGGGAAGGACAGCAGGCCATCTTCGAGGGCCGCTCGTATTTTATCGCTTGATAAGGGCATGTTGTATTGCTGTTTAAGTTTGATCCATAGTGCAATGACTCGAAAAGCATTTCACTGCCAAAATAAAATTTATTAATTATCTTGAAGCTCAACTTGTGAGATAAACCGTAATAATCACCTAAGAGACGGAACAAAAATAAATGAACCAATTTTAGGTTTTTAATATTTCGCTAAGCCATTGACTAAG
>JAGQXH010000523.1 GCA_020436695.1 Lewinella sp.
ATGTTTCTTCCTCGCGCCTTGTCTGGCGGGAAAATAACCTCGCGCTATTCTCCCCTTATTTAATGCCCGAGGCACTAGGAAATCACCCGACAAATTCTCCCAACGCCCGGCATAAAGGAAGGGCGCTGAGTTCCGGCCTTCATCATCGAGTAGGGTGAATGAAATAAAAAAAGTGACGGTCAACTGAAAAGTTCCAGCCACTTTTTCGTTTCTTTAATACGCACCGGGCCAATTCGGTGCCTTTGATTACAAACCATCCAGATGAAACCCAAAGAACGCAGGCTGGCGGCCGTCATGTTTACGGATATCGTAGGTTATTCTTCTATGATGCAGAAAAATGAAGAGATAGCCAATCGCTTGCGGGTGCGGCATCGGGAGGTGTTTCAGCGCCTGCATGAACGATTCGGAGGGAAAATACTGCAATATTTTGGAGATGGGACGCTCAGTGTCTTTTCCAGCACTACGGCGGCGGTAGAATGTGCCGTTGCCTTGCAGCAAGCTCTTAAAAAGGATCCTCCGGTTCCTATTCGTATTGGCATTCACACCGGCGATATTACCTTTAGTGAAGAAGAAACCTACGGAGATGGCGTGAATGTCGCTTCCCGCATCGAATCGCTGGCAGCAGCCGGAAGCGTATTCATTTCCGAAAAGATATACGATGAGGTCAAGAATCAGCCGGATATCAAAACTACTTCTCTGGGGGCTTTCGAGTTTAAGAATGTCGACAAGCCGCTGGAAGTATTTGCCGTAACCAATACCGGGCTGGTAGTTCCTGCTAAAGATCAGCTGACCGGTAAACTCAAAACGGTAGCCGATCCGGCAAGAAAAAAATCCGGTTTGGCCTGGTTATTTTTACCCCTGGCTGTGCTCATCGCCGGCTGGCTGATCTACCGGATGAATATAACGCAGCCTACAGTTACGGGAATAGAAGTCATGCCCGAAAAATCCATAGCTGTTCTACCGTTCATCAACGACAGCAATGATTCCTCCAATGTGTACATTATCAATGGGCTCATGGAATCGATCCTCAACAACCTGCAACAGATCGGTGATCTTCGGGTTATCAGTCGCACTTCCGTGGAGCAATATCGCAATACGACCCGGCGTATCCCGGAACTGGCAGAGGAGTTGGGAGTCAATTATTTCGTAGAAGGCAGCGGGCAAAAGATCGGCGATGAACTTTTATTAAATATTCAGCTCATCGAGGCACATAGTGATCGTCATGTATGGTCGGCTCAATATCGCCGGGAAACCACCGATATCTTTGGATTGCAATTGGAAGTCGCACAAAAGATCGCCGGAGAAATTCAGGCGATCATTACCCCCGAAGAGGCCGAAAGACTTGAAAGAACCCCCACCAAGAATCTGGAAGCTTACGATGCCTTTTTGAAGGGCCGCGAATTATTCTATCGCGGAGACCGGGAGAGTCTACTGCAGGGGATCGCACTTTACGAAGAGGCCATTGCGCTCGACCCGGAATTTGCGCGCGCCTACGCCGGTCTGGCCATTGCCTACTATTTCCTGGATTACAACCAAACCGAAAAACAATACGCCCAATTGGTAAACAGCAATGCCGACAAGGCGCTGTTATACGATCCTCAATCCCCTCAGAGTCTGGTAGCCAAATCCCTTTTTTATATCCAGAACGGGGAATACGATGCCGCCCTGCCCCATCTTGAAAAAGCACTGGAGTACAATCCCAATTCAGATCTGGTGATCAACATCCTTTCCGACTTTTACACTCGTTACGTTCCCAATTCGGAAAAGTACCTGGAATATGCGCTCAAAGGCATTAAGCTGGATATTGCCGGTAAGGATTCCTCTACCGCCAGTTTCATTTATCTGCACCTTGCCAATGCTTTTATCCAAAATGGTTTTGAGGAAGAAGCGGAAAAATACATTAACCGATCACTGGAATATAATCCCGATAACTTATACTCAGCCTACGTAAAGGCTTTCATCCTGTATGCCAAAAATCGGGATCTGGTTCTTACCAAAACACAACTGCTGCATCTATTGAGTCGGGATTCCACCAACTTAGATGTATTGCAGGAGGTGGGCAAGATCTGCTATTTCATGCGGGATTACGAAGCAGCTTATCGCTACTACAAGAATTTTAACGAGATCCGGGAGGCGCTGAACCTGGATATCTATCCGACGGAAAATGCTAAGATCGCCACGGTGATGCGATATGCCGGATACCCGGAGGAAGCAGACCGCTTTATGTCGGATTTTAAAACCTACACGGCTAACGATCAGTCGATCTACAAAAGCCTTAATGAGGCTATGATCTCTGCCTACGAAGGCGATACTCAAAAGGCACTGGAACAGGTCCGGGCTTTCTCGGAAATGGATCATTATCACTACTGGATCCTACTGTTCCTGAAAATAGATCCCTTAATGGACCAGCTAAAAGAGCAGCCTCCGTTCCAAAAGATCATGCAGGATATGGAGACGAAGTTCCAGGCGCAGCACGAAAGGATTAAGAAGACGCTTACGGAACAACATCTCCTTGTAGCCGACCCGAATTTATGAACTCACCGCCCACCAGAATACGATCTGGTACACCAGTCCCAATACCGCTATCAATATTGCCGAGAATACAACGAATACCAGGAAGAAACGCAGATTGGTGAGTCGTTCCAAAAACCCCGTAAAAAGGCCCACTTGCTGTATAATGACCGGTGCTGTATATACAGTCTCCGTGCTATTACCGGAGGCCTGGAATCGATCCGCCAGGGAAACCCGGGAAAGCAGACGATATCCTTTCTTCGGTATAGTCTCGATCACGCTTGGATTGCGTGCATCATCCTGCAGCACTTTGCGCAACCGGGAAACAGATTGCAGCAACGCCTCTTCTCCGCCACCGTAATTATCCCATATTTCCTGGATAAGCTGTTCTTTTCGCACCACTTTCCCCCGGGCACGTGCGAGGCATACCAACACTTCCATCAGACGGGGCTCTACCTTCAATACGGGGTCCAGCATATGGCCGTTGTAGAAGCCGATCTCGTTGGCGCCGGGATTGATATAGAAGCGTTGATCCAGTAGAAAGGGTTCGGAGATGGCAGTAGGTGAAGATTTCATATGAATGGTTTATGATAGTTCTGATGAAAACCTTTTTCAGGATAAAACAAGGTCCTTTTCCGGTTAAGCTCTTTAGCTGCGACCTAGCTTTGGCTAAAATAAAAGATCGTCATGAATACCATTCGTTGCATAACTATCGCATTATTAGTCTGCTTTCTGACCAACAGCATCGCCCAGATCACCGACTACCCGGAGCAGGTCATTATCCAGGATGAGCGTTTGCTACCGCTGAAAGATACTATTCAGTCCTGGATCGACCGTCGCTTAATCCCCTCCATGGCTATCGGGGTGATCCAGCATGGTAAAGTGATCTGGTTGGAGGCTTTCGGTTTGGCCGACCGGGAAAAGAAAATTCCGGCGACTCCTCAGACGATATATCCGCTGGGCTCCATGTCCAAATCCATATCCTCGACCGGGGTTATGACATTGGTTGAAAAAGGGAAACTGGACCTGGAAGAATCCGTCAACCTCAGGATCAGGACGGCCAGATTACAGGCCGTAAAATGGGATACTGACCAGGTAAAGGTCTGGCATATCCTCAACTGTTCGGCGGGTATTCCGCACGGATGGGCGTCTTTCAACGATCCGCAGTCCTATCCTCGTTCGGACTCGGAGAAAGATCATTTTCTGGAGCAGTACGGAGTGATCACCTTGCCGCCCGGTCAGTTCTTTAGCTATTCCAATTACTCTTTCGGCGTAGCAGATCTGCTGATGGAGCGGGTGTCCGGCCAACCGCTGGAAACCTATCTTCAGGAGAATTTATTCGGCCCATTGGGCATGAAAAATACGCATACTACCTATTTCTCCGATCTGGATGCTCCTTACGCCATGACTTACCACCGGGACCTCTCCGTTTTCGGGAGGCTGACTAGTATTCCCTACGGTGGGCTTGGTTATTATTCCTCTGTTGCCGATCTGATCCGTTATGCAGCGCTACATCTCAAGCAGTTCCCACAGTCTGAAAAGATGATCCTAAGTCCAGAAAATGTACAACGTATGCACCACTTCCCGCAGAGCAGCAGTAAACGTTTCGGACTGGGATGGCACGATATGGGACATGCCCTCGTGAGCAATGGCAGCGTCACCGGAGGCAACAGTCATTTGAGCCTGCTTTCCAAGGAAGAACTGGCCGTGATCTGCCTGACCAATATTACTGCCTTCAACGGTTATGCCGACCAAATGGCTGATATGATCATAGATGCACTGGTGCCGGATCTGGTGAGACAGATGACTTATGAAACTTACATGGCCGAGTATGAACCGCCTTATCAGCTTCATCCCGATCTGGCCGGAAAATGGGCTGGTACGATCTACACCGGCAATCAAAAAATTCCCCTCAGTCTGGAATTCCCTCCGGACGGATCAGTCATGCTACAGGTAGCCACCGAGAAAAAACAAAAGCTGGAAAACGTCATATTTAACAAATACGGTCTGCTGAATGCCAATTTTAGCGGCCGTATCCCACTACCCTATTTTGCGGGAAATGAACCCATCAATTACGAACTGGTGCTGTATCTGACTGATGGCGAGCTGGTAGGGCATGTTGCGGGAGCATTCAGTAATGAAGAAGGATCGTTCCGCTTTGGTGTCTTTACGAAACTCCAGCGGCAATAAACCAGACAATCATTGATGCATTTGCTCCCAATAGTATTGCATGGCAGCCGCAGCCTCTTCCTGACGGGTGGCACTTACAACGATAAACCGACCGTTCTTCCGCTCCATTTCAATACCGAACTTACTGTTGATGATATACCCCACGGTTTTAGACTTATAGCGAAGCCCGATACCCCCAAAATCGCTAATGGCATTCACCGGGATCACGCGGCATCGCCGGATATCATCCCAGGATTGTAATCGAAAAGTGGTATGGAAGGGAAAGAATTTGTAGTGGACGCCTTTTTTATCAATGATCACCTGCAGTTCCAAACTGTACATCAAAGCAGCAGTGAACACCAGACAAAGCCCTATAATGGCCGGCACTAACAAATTTTCAGTGGTAAACCCAATAACGGTAAAGATCAACAAGGGGATCAGCACCAGAAGCATGACGGTTTTATCGGCGAATCTCTGCTTTTCTTCAAATGCCTTTTCCATGCCTCTAATATAAAAAATGCTGCGATACTACGATAACCGGGGATTGGTCATCATCGTATCGCAGCATTACCTTATTGGAACATCTGATCTTAGCTGAAGTAGATCATGATGAATATTACGATGGCAACAATAAATAATGAAGCCACGATATCAACCCAGGTATAGCTGGCGCGATTACCAGCTTTATCCTCTGCTGAAATGGTACCAAAGGTCAGGCCGGCCAATTTGGCTTTTACCGGCGCGGCCGTAAATAAAGAGACCAAAATGGTAGCTGCTACACAATACAGGAAGAAGAAGGAGGAGAATTTCAGGAAATTCATATCCGCAATATTAAACAATAGCGACCCCGGAGCAAGCGACTCCTTGAACACTTCCAGCACCAACCGAACCGCAGCAATTGCCAAACCGGAGAAGAGTGTTACCAGTGCACCATTGGCATTGATCCGACTGGAGAAAATCCCCAGCAGGAATACGGCAGTGATCGGCGGTGCAATGTAAGATTGTACATTCTGCAGGTAGTTGTACAGGGAACCACCAGCCAATTTAGCAATAATAGGCACCCAGGCAATACCCAGCAAAACCACCACAGTAGTAGCGATCCGGCCCACGCGTACCAACGTTTTCTCTGTACTTTCAGGGCGGATCTTCTTGTAAATATCCACCGTAAACAGTGTCGAGCAACTGTTAAATACAGAGGCCAGGGAAGACATCAACGCCGCCATTAGGCCCGCTGCAACCAATCCGCGCAGACCGGCCGGCAGTATCGACATCATCAGAGAAGGGAAAGCCTGATCGGGGTCATCCCACTCCAGTTGCCCCCGTTGTTTCAGTACAAGAGCAATTACCCCCGGGATCAGGAACAAAAATACCGGCATCAATTTCAGGAAGGCTCCGAAGATACTACCTCTACGCCCTTCCTTGATGTTCTTGGCCGTCAATACCCGCTGTACGATCACCTGGTCGGTACACCAGTACCAGATCCCGACGATGGTAGAAGAAAG
>JAGQXH010000524.1 GCA_020436695.1 Lewinella sp.
TCTATCTTTCTAAACATTGAAGCATGAGCAATTTAAAATATATCCTTCCGGTCCTGCTTTTCCTGATCCTCTCTTCCTGTACCAAGGATCTGGACCGGAGCCCGAAATACGGCCTTACCGCCGACGTGGTGTACAGCACGGAAGACGGTTACAGAAGCGCCCTGGCCAAGATCTACGGCGGCTTTGCCCTGACCGGTAACAATGGCCCGGACGGCGACGGTGACCTGGGCGGCATCGATGAGGGTTTCTCCTCTTATCTGAGGAATTACTGGAACCTGCAGGAACTACCTACCGACGAAGCCGTGATCGGCTGGAACGACCAGACGATCAAGGATTTTCACGAAATGGACTGGACACCGGCCGATAACTTCCTGCGGGCTATGTACAGTCGCCTTTTCTATCAGATCACCCTGGCCAATGCCTTTATCCGGGAAGCTTCCGATGAGGCTATTGCCGGTCGTGGTTTTTCCGGAGCTGAAGCGGAAAGTATTGCCGGCTATCGCGCCGAAGCGCGTTTCATCAGGGCCCTGACCTACTACCACGCGCTGGACCTGTTCGGCAATACCACTTTTGTAACGGAGGAGGATCCGATCGGTGCCTTCCTGCCCCCGCAGATCAGCCGCAGTGAGCTTTTCGATTATATCGAACAGGAATGTCTGGCGCTGGAAGATCTCCTGCCCGCTCCCAAGGGCAATGAATATGGCCGCGCCGACCAGGCTGCCGTCTGGATGCTACTGGCCAATATGTATCTCAATGCCGAGGTCTATACCGGGCGGGATCGCTATACCGATGCGATCACCTACAGCAACAAAGTGATCGGAAGCAATCAATACAGTCTGGACGCCAATTATGACCACCTCTTCATGGCGGATAATGACCAGGCAAGCGGCATCATCTTCCCCATTACTTTTGACGGGAACGCTACCCGCACCTGGGGCGGCACTACTTATCTGGTGCATGCCCCCATCGGTGGAGATATGATAGCCGGTGATTACGGCATAGATAACCCCTGGGGTGGCTTACGCACGACCAAAGCGCTGGTGGAGAAATTTCCCGACCCATCCGGAACCACGGATGCGCGGGCGAACTTCTACACCAACGGCCAGAATCTGGATATTGAAGATATCGGCAACTTCCGGGATGGATACGCCATTGTGAAATGGGTCAATAAAACCTCCGACGGTGCGGCTGGTTCCAATCTGACCTGGGTCGATGTGGATTTCCCGGTTTTCCGTTTGGCGGAAGCCTACCTGATCTACGCCGAAGCGGTACTGAGAGGAGGAACGGGCGGCACTATGGATCAGGCGCTGAGCTACGTCAACCTGCTGCGCGAAAGAGCCTTTGGTAATGATTCCGGCAATGTTTCCTCTATCGACCTGCCATTCATCCTCGATGAACGTGCGCGGGAGTTCCACTGGGAAGGCAAGCGCCGAACAGATCTGATCCGTTTCGGGCAATTTACTACCGACAGTTACCTGTGGCCGTGGAAAGGAAATGCGGCAAACGGAAGAGGCGTGGAAGCTTTCCGGATATTGTTTCCCATTCCGGCACCGGAGATCAATACCAACCCCAATTTGAACCAGAATACCGGATATTAAAGAAGCAAATTAGCTGGTTTTATTTAACGAAGGTTGAATGGCAAAATGGTTGATATAACTACGATGGTACTACCGTCTAATTTTACCAATCACGGAAGCCATTCAACCGTATTTATCCGGATCAACATTAAATCAATTGCATAAAATGAAAAACACAAGCATATATCTTCTCGTTCTGGTCGTTCTCCTGCTTGCAGGATGCGAAAAGGACGAGGTACAGGCTATCTATTCGGGCGGTACTGCCCCTACCCTGTCAGCTTCGGCCTCGGATATTCTCATGACGCCGGCCGATACCGCCAGAACCGTATTGAGCCTGAACTGGACCGATCCCAATTACACCGTCGACGGAGAAAGGAGTACCCATGCGGTAAATTACACGGTCAACATCGATCTGGCATCGAATAATTTTACTGCTCCCAAACAAATAACGGTGACCGATCAGAATTCCCTGTCCTTTACCGGTCTTGCGCTCAATGCGTTAATGAGTGACCTGGGGCTGGAAGACACTACCCAGACGTATGCGCTATCTGCCATGGTCACTTCCTCCCTGTATGTGAATTCTACCGCCCTGAATTCCAATGTACTGGGCATGAACATCAAACCCTTCTCCACCAAGCCCACGGCCAAATATCCGGTGCCTGACAACCTGTATCTGGTTGGTGACGCTACGGTTGGTGGCTGGAATAACCCGGTGCCTGAACCCGGCCAAAAATTCACCAAGCTGGATGAGTTCACCTTTGGCGGTATCTTCCAACTCACCGGAGGAAATAAGTACCTGTTCCTGCCCGTGAACGGCGACTGGGGCCATAAATACGCCAGTCCGGATGGCGGTGCAGCCGGTGCTTCAGAAAGTGGTGATTTTATAGTAGATGACGGACAGGATATCCCCGCTCCTGCCACCTCCGGACTTTATAAGATCGTAGTTGACTTCATACGAGGTAAATACACGGTAACCGAGATAACCCAGACGCCGGACATGCCGCCAGCGGATCTCTTCATCGTGGGTGATGCCACTGCCGGCGGTTGGAATAATCCGGTGCCGGTACCTTCCCAGCAGTTCACGCAGGTATCGAACAGTGGTTTTGAGATCACAGTGCAACTGGGCAGCGGTAATTATCTGCTGCTCCCGGTTAACGGCAGTTGGGATCATAAATACGCCATTGCTGATGCTTCTGTGTCCGGTGCCAGTAGCGGCGGCTCGCTGGTGGTCGACTCCGGGCAGGATATCCCCGCTCCGGGCGAAAGTGCCATGTACCGGATCTTTGTCGAGTTTATTAATAAGACGTATACTGTAACTAAGTTATAAGTCGATCAGTCGTAAGTCTATTAGTCGTAAGTCAGCTCTTGCAAATATTGTCGTTTGCTGACTTACGACTGAAGACTTACGACTAAAAGACTACTGTTCTTCGCAAAACCAACCAACTCTAAATGAGACTTCTGACAGTTATCATCCTTACACTATTTTTCCTGCCGCACAGCCGGGCACAGCCGCAAACAAAGCCGGTCTACATTGATAAAAACGGAGTGATGCGCTGGAGCGATTCCCGGGAGGAAGCCAGCTTTTTCGGCGTCAATTATACTGTACCCTTTGCCTATGGTTACCGATCTCATCAGGCTTTGCATGTAGACCTCAAAGAAGCTATTCGCAACGATGTTTATCATTTGAAAAGGTTGGGTTTCGATGCCTTCCGGGTACACGTCTGGGATACGGAGATATCCGACACCCTGGGCCATCTGTTAGGAAATGAGCATCTCGACCTTTTTGATTTTCTCATTTCGGAGTTGAAAAAGCGCGATATCAAGACGCTGATCACGCCGATTGCGTTTTGGGGTAACGGCTATCCGGAGCGAGATGAGGATACGCCCGGTTTTTCGAGGAAATACGGAAAAGGCCGTGCCACGCGGGAAGAAGATGCTTTGGCTGCCCAGGAACGCTACCTCACCCAATTCTTCCATCATGTGAATCCGTATACCGGGCTCACTTACGGGCAGGATGAGGATGTCATTGCCATGGAGATCAATAACGAGCCCAGTCATAGTGGCCCGAAACCCGGCGTTACCGCCTATATCGACCGGATGATCGATGCCGTCAGAAGCACCGGCTGGCAGAAACCCATTTTCTACAATATCTCGCAAAACCCCTGGTATGCAGATGCGGTAGCCCGATCAAAAGCCGATGGTTATGCTTTTCAGTGGTATCCCACCGGTCTGGTGGCAAACCGGACCCTTCAGGGTAATTATCTGCAAAATGTAGATCATTATTCCATCCCATTCGGAGACACGATCCCCGAATTCAGGAATAAACCACTGATGGTGTACGAATTCGACGCCGGTGATATCCTGCAATCCAATATGTACCCGATAATGGCCCGGAGTTTCAGAGAGGCTGGTTTTCAGTGGGCCACACAGTTTGCCTACGATCCCCTGGCTACGGCCTACGGCAATACCGAATACCAGACCCATTTTGTAAATCTGGCCTACAGCCCGGGCAAGGCCATCAGCCTGATGATTGCTTCGGAAGTATTCCACCGGGTTCCGCCACATCAGCAATTTGCCGATTATCCCCTCGATACCACTTTTGGAGATTTCACGGTGAGTTATCGGCAGGATCTCAGTCTGATGAATAGTGATGAAGTTTATTACCATTCCAATTCAACGGGTATTGTACCAAAAGATATTGAAGCATTACAACATATTGCCGGGGTGGGGCAATCGCCCATCGTACAGTATTCCGGTACAGGAGCGTATTTCCTGGATAAAGTCAGTCCCGGGGTATGGCGATTGGAAGTTATGCCCGATGCCCTGATCGTGAACGATCCATTCGGCCGGGCTTCCCCCCGAAAGACGGTTTCCCGGCTGGTCTGGAAAACCCAGGAGTTGAAGATCCAACTGCAAGAATTGGGGGCTTCTTTTGCCATCCGCTCGCTTACCGGCGGACAGCAGGCCATGAGTGCTAATACTGCGGATAGAGGAGCGTTTACAGTAACACCGGGAGTGTATCTGCTGGCCGATCAAAAAGACAAGTTGAATGGGATAAGTGTAAGTGATGAATTTGTGGCTCCTCCTCAGAAGTCTACAGATCCTGAGGTCGTGCATTACCCACCGAAACTGGGGGATGAAAATGAGCCTCTTCCATTAAAAGTTCTGGTTGCCACGGCGGATACCTCCACCAAAGTTTTCGCTTTGTTGAGTGAAGGTCCCTGGCAAAGACGCCGGATCAACCTACAGGAGACGGCGCCCTATACCTTCACCGGTACTATCGCTCCCGACCTGATCCACAACGGCCTGCTTCGCTATCGCATCATAGTCCAGCAAGGTGATAACTTTCTGGTCAATCCGGGCAATATCCGGGAAAATCCTTTTGCCTGGGATTACTACCACAATGACGAGACCTATGAGGTATTCATTGCTGCCAAAGATGCCCCCATTACACTCTTCGATGCTACCCGCGACCAGGGAGAGATCATGTACTACAACCGCCGGTTCCGGGATAACCGGATCATTGGGACCGCTACCGAACAAACCGGGCGGCTGGCCGTTCGTCTCGATCTGAAAAACGACATTGCGGATAATGCCCTGGGGTTTCAATACTACTTCGGCGGAGAAGACTACACCAACCGCAAAGAGCTGAGCAGCTATCAGCATTTAACGCTCCAGGTCAGAAACGATAAGGACAGCGAGCTTAAGCTGACCGTCAAGCTGATCGATCAGCAGGCGAATGCATTTACTGCCGATGTGATCATTGAGCCGGCAGATGGGTTTCAACAGATCAGCATCCCATTAGCTGAATTACATCCGGCTCCCAGTTTGCAATTACCTCGTCCGTATCCGGGCTTTCAGGACCTCTGGCAGGAAAGTGCACCGGGCGCACAGTTAAAGTTAGCTGAATTGGAAAAGGTGGAAGTGCTGGCCTTTTCGGAGCCGGCATTGAAGGTGGAGCGAAAGGTCCTGGATATTACGGAGATCTCTTTGGTTAAATGATCTACCTCCCACAACCTGAAATTAAAGGCATTATGAAAAATATAATTCTCCTTGCACTTTTACTTACCGCAACCCTCGCCTGGGCACAATCTCCCAACCCCAGGCAACACCTCAATTTTGACACTGGCTGGAAGTTCCATTTCGGCCACGCCCAAAACCCGGATAAAGATTTCAATTACGGTGTGGCTAACATCTTTAAAAAATCAGGTGAAGCGGTCGGTACGGCCATCGATCCGCGCTTCGTCGACACCCTGTGGCGCAATCTAAACCTTCCGCACGACTGGGCGGTGGAATTGCCGTTCGTGAATGATGCCGATTTCAACATCATGGCGCACGGCTATAAGCCCCTGGGCCGGCGGTATCCGGAGACCAGTATCGGCTGGTACCGCAAGCATTTCACGGTAAACAAAAGCGAAGAAGGCAAGCGATTCCAGTTGCAGTTTGACGGGGTCTTCCGCGATGCCGAGTTCTGGATCAACGGTTTCTATCTGGGTAATAATAAGAGCGGCTATATCGGCGCCGTTTACGACATCACCGATTTTCTCCGCTACGATCAGGATAATGTAGTAGTGGTACGAGTGGATGCTAC